>DATIUN010000202.1:0-12387 GCA_035466795.1 Azonexus sp.
ATACATCCGCAAACCCTGATCGGTTTTGCGATTCCCGGGGTAGGCGCGCTGCTGACGCTGGCCATGATCCTGCTGACCGGTCTGCTGGCCACCAACTTCATCGGTCAGAAGCTGGTGATCTGGTGGGAACTGCTGCTGGCCCGCATTCCGTTCGTAAACTCTGTCTACCACAGTGTCAAGCAGGTTTCCGACACACTCTTTTCCTCGAGCGGCAACGCCTTTCGCAAGGCGTTGCTGGTCCAGTACCCGCGCGAAGGCTGCTGGACCATTGCCTTCCTGACCGGGAAGCCCGGTGGCGATGTCCTGAATCACCTGGATGGCGAGTACGTCAGTGTTTATGTGCCGACCACGCCCAACCCGACCTCGGGATTCTTCCTGATGATGCCCATGCATGATGTCGTCGAGCTCGACATGACCGTCGACGCCGCGCTGAAGTACATCATCTCGATGGGTGTCGTCGCCCCACCGCCGCCACACACCCGCGTCATCACCAAAACCTGAATCAACCGGAAAGCTTCATGCGTACCCATTACTGCGGACAACTCAATGCCGCCCTCGACGGGCAAATCGTCACCCTGTGCGGCTGGGCACATCGTCGCCGTGACCACGGCGGCGTCATCTTCATCGACCTGCGCGACCGCGAAGGCCTGGCCCAGGTGGTTTGCGACCCGGATCGTGCCGACACCTTCAAAATTGCCGAATCCGTCCGCAACGAATTCTGCCTGAAGATCACCGGCAAGGTTCGTCCACGCCCGGCCGGCACGACCAATGCCAATCTCGCCTCCGGCGAGATCGAAATCCTCTGCCACGAAATCGAAGTTTTGAATCCGGCCGTTACGCCACCCTTCCAGCTCGACGAGGACAACCTGTCCGAGAACGTTCGCCTGCTGCACCGCGTCATCGACCTGCGCCGCCCGCAGATGCAGAACAACCTGATGCTGCGCTACAAGACGGCACGCGCCTTCCGCCGCTTCCTCGACGACAACGGCTTCATCGACATCGAAACGCCGATGCTGACCAAGTCGACCCCGGAAGGCGCCCGCGACTATTTGGTGCCGTCACGCGTCCACCCCGGCCAGTTCTTCGCGCTGCCGCAGTCGCCGCAGTTGTTCAAGCAACTGCTGATGGTGGCTGGTTACGACCGCTACTACCAGATCGTCAAATGTTTCCGCGACGAGGATCTGCGCGCCGATCGCCAGCCCGAATTCACCCAGGTCGATATCGAAACCTCGTTCATGACCGAGGACGACATTACCGGCCTGATCGAACAGTTGATTCGTTACGTCTTTAAAGACGCGATCGACGTCGACCTGCCGACCCCCTTCCCGCGCATGACCTACGCCGAGGCGATGAACCGCTTCGGCTCCGACAAGCCCGATCTGCGCGTCACGCTAGAGTTGACCGAAGTCACCGACGCCGTCAAGGACGTCTCCTTCAAGGTCTTCGCCGGCGTCGCCAACAGCGAGAATGGCCGTGTCGCCGCCATGCGCATTCCGGGCGGCGCCAGCCTGACGCGCGGGGAGATCGACGAATACACCAAGTTCGTCGGCATCTACGGCGCCAAGGGTCTGGCCTACATCAAGGTCAACGATGTGACCCAACTGAACGAAACCGGCCTGCAAAGCCCGATCGTCAAGAACCTGCATGAAAATGCCCTCAAAATCATCGTCGACCGCACCAAGGCGCAGTCGGGCGACCTGATCTTCTTCGGCGCCGACAAGGCCAAGGTGGTCAACGATGCACTGGGCGCCCTGCGCACCAAGATCGGCCACGAAAAGGGCTTTCTCAACGGCAAGGCCTGGGAGCCGCTGTGGGTCGTCGATTTCCCGATGTTCGAATACGACGAGGACGACAAGCGGTGGACTGCCTGCCACCACCCGTTCACCAGCCCCAAGGACGAACACGTTGCGCTGCTCAAGACCGATCCGGGCAAATGCCTGGCCAAGGCCTACGACCTGGCGCTGAACGGCTGGGAAATCGGCGGCGGCTCGGTGCGTATCCATCGCGCCGAAGTCCAGGAAACCGTCTTCCAGGCGCTCAACATCGGCCCCGAAGAACAGCAGGCCAAGTTCGGCTTCTTGCTCGACGCCCTCAAGTACGGCGCCCCGCCGCACGGTGGCCTGGCTTTCGGCCTTGATCGCATCGTCACCATGATGACCGGCGCCGAGTCGATTCGTGACGTCATCGCCTTCCCGAAGACCCAGCGCGCCCAGTGCCTGCTCACCGATGCCCCTTCGGGCGTCGACGAGAAACAACTGCGCGAACTTCACATCCGCCTGCGTCAGAAGGTCGAAACCCAGGTCGAAGTCGAAAAGGCCTGATCGGGCATGCAAATCCGGCTGCGCCTCCTGATCGTCGCCTGGCTGGCGATCTGGAGCGTGCTGGGCCTGGCGCGTGAAAACACTATCCCCCAAGGGGACGCCCAGCATGGCGCGGTCGACTGGATATTTTCGGCCGATTTGCCGCGCGAGGCGCGCCAGACCCTGACTCTCATCAAGGACGGCGGACCCTTCCCCTACGCGCGCGACGGCATCGTATTCGGAAATTACGAAAAGCGCCTGCCACTTCGGCAGCGCGGCTATTACCACGAGTACACGGTAAAGACGCCGGGCCGCCGCGACCGCGGGCCGCGCCGTATCGTCGCCGGCCGTGACGACGAGTATTACTATACCGATGACCACTACCGCTCCTTCAGGCGCATTCGGGAATAGGGCATGAGCGAAAAATACATACGCAAGGCCGGCCAGGCCGGTGTCTATTACCTGCCAGCCACCCGCCGCGACGCAATCGAAGCAGCTGCCATTAAGGCCCATCTTCGTCCGGCGCCGGTAAAAATCCAGCGGGGAGCGCATGCCGGGGAGTTGCTGAAACAACTCGGCGACGTGCTCGATCTTCCTGACTGGTACGGCGCAAATTTCGATGCGCTCCATGACTGCCTGACCGATCCGGACTTCGTTCCCGGCAAGGGCCTCGTCTTGTTCCTGACCGGAACGGCAAGCCTGCACAAGGGCGACCCGGACGGTTTTGCCACGCTGATCGAAGTCTTTCAGGCCGTCGCCGGCGAACTTGGCCAGCGCGGCGTCCCGTTCTGGGTAATGCTCGACAGCCCTGCCACCGGCATCGCCACCTTACCCGAGGCATGAAAAGCTTCAAGCAGCCGCTTTCGGTTCTGGTCGTCATCCACACCCCGGCGCTCGAGGTGTTGCTGCTCGAACGCGCCGCCCATCCGGGATTCTGGCAGTCGGTCACCGGCAGCCGCGAGGATGGCGAAGCGCTGCCCGACACGGCGCGCCGCGAAGTCGGCGAGGAAACCGGTATCGACACCACGCGCTATCCACCCGTCGATTGGCAGATCACCAACACCTTCGAGATTTTTGCCGAATGGCGGCACCGCTACGCGCCGGGTGTCACGCAGAATACCGAGCACGTTTTCGGCCTTGAGGTTCCCGAACCGCTGACTATCCGGGTGGCCCCGGACGAACATCGCGACTGGGCCTGGGTGCCCTGGCAGGAGGCCGCCGAGCGCTGCTTCTCGTGGAGCAACCGCGATGCGATCCTCCTGCTGCCCCAACGTTTGGCCCGGAGTACTTGAAACATACGAGTCACACCCCATATCGGTCTCAGCAGCATTTCATTCATCAAGGAGACCAATCATGGCAAACGTTACCCGACTCGATCCGCTCGACGACCTGTTCCGCGGCTTTTTTGTCCGGCCCGTCGATATGGGCGGAAACGCACAGCAGCCGCCGTCGATCAAGATGGACGTCAAGGAACAAGGCGACAATTACCTCGTCCACGCCGAACTGCCCGGTGTGAAGAAAGAGGACATCCATGTCGTCGTCGACGGCAACCAGGTGTCGATCAGCGCTGAAGTCAAGCAGGAAAAGGAAGTCAAGGAGGGCGACCGTGTCCTGCGTTCCGAGCGTTATTTCGGCAAGGTGTCACGTTCCTTCCAGCTGGGCCAGGAAATCGACGACAGCAAGGCGGCCGCCAAATTCAACGAGGGCGTCCTCGAACTGACCCTGCCCAAACGTGCAGCAAGTCCGAACAAGCGGCTCACCGTCGAATAGTCGGCGTCATCCACATTGCAAAGGCCGGAACCCCGTTCCGGCCTTTTTCTTTGTACAATCCGCGGCGATTCCATCAGGAGCCCGCCATGAGCATCGAAAACCTCACCCCCGGCATCAAGGCCGCTGTCCTCGCCGAAGCCCTGCCCTACATCAAGCGTTTCCACGGCAAGACCATCGTCGTCAAGTACGGCGGCAATGCGATGACCGACGAGCACCTGAAAACCTGCTTCGCCCGCGATGTCGTGCTGCTTGAACTGATCGGCTTCAACATCGTCGTCGTCCACGGTGGAGGCCCGCAGATCGAGAACCTGCTCGCGCGGGTCGGCAAGAAGGGGGAATTCATCCAGGGCATGCGCGTCACCGATGCCGAAACTATGGAAGTCGTCGAAATGGTGCTCGGCGGTCAGGTGAACAAGGACATCGTCAATCTGATCAACCAGCAGGGTGGCAAAGCCGTCGGCCTGACCGGCAAGGACGGCGGACTGATCCGCGCCAAAAAGCTGATGCTGGAGGACAAGGACAACCCGGGCGACCTGATCGACGTGGGTCAGGTCGGGCAAATCACGCAGATCGACCCCTCGCTGATCGACCACCTCGACCGCGGCACCTTCATCCCGGTCATTGCCCCGATCGGGGTCGGCAAGAACGGCGAAACCTACAACATCAACGCCGACGTCGTCGCCGGCAAGATCGCCGAAGTGCTCAAGGCGGAGAAACTGGTCCTGCTGACCAACACGCCGGGCGTGCTCGACAAGGAAGGCAATCTGATCACCGGCATCACGCCCAAGCAGATCGACGAAATGGTCGAGGACGGCACGCTGTCCGGCGGCATGCTACCAAAGATCGGCTCGGCGCTCGACGCCGCGCGCAATGGCGTCAAGGGCGTGCATATCATCGACGGCCGCGTCGAACACGCCTTGCTGCTGGAGATCCTGACCTACCACGGCGTCGGCACGATGATCAAATCGCACTGATGCGCGGCCCGGCAAAAACCTGGTTGTTCGACCTCGACAACACGCTGCACCAGGCCACGCCGCACATCTTTCCCCACATCAACCGCTCGATGACCGAATACATCGAGCGACATCTCGGCGTCGATCCGCACGAAGCGACCCGTATCCGGCAGGATTACTGGGTGCGCTACGGGGCGACGCTCCTCGGCCTTACCCGTCATCACGGTACCGACCCCGACCACTTCCTGCGGGAAACCCACCAGTTTCCCGACCTCCAGCGCATGGTCGTCTTCGAGCGTCCGGTGATTCACGCATTGCACCGTCTGCCAGGGCGCAAGATCATCTTTTCCAACGCGCCGCGCCACTACACCGAGGCAATTCTCCAGATCACCGGCCTCGGCCCATGCTTCGACGCGGTGTATTCGGTCGAGAACGTGCGCTACCAGCCCAAGCCCATGCTTTCCGGCTTCCGCGCCCTGCTCCGGGCCGAGCGGCTGAACCCGTGCCGTTGCATCATGGTCGAGGACAGCCTGGCCAATCTTGTCGCGGCCAAAAAGCTCGGCATGAAGACCGTGTGGGTGAGCACTAGCTACCGCCAGTCACCCAGCGTAGACGTAAAAATCACTTCGGTCATGCAGCTACCCGGGCGCTGCGGTCGACTATAATTTCCGGGCAAAATTCAAATATCAGGAACCGAGGGGGAAATATAACGATGGCCACCAAGCCCGGCGAGCGCCGCCTGCAGATTCTGCAAACCCTGGCCCAGATGCTGGAAACCCCCAAGGGGGAAAAGATCACCACCGCCGCTCTTGCCGGTCGACTGGAGTGCTCGGAAGCCGCGCTCTATCGGCACTTCGCGAGCAAGGCGCAGATGTTCGAAGGCCTGATCGAATTCATCGAGCAGAGCCTGTTCGGGGTCATCAACCAGATCACTTCGGAAGAAACCGGCGGATTCAGGCAAGTCGAGTTGATTCTCGGCTTGCTGCTGCGCTTCGCGCAGAAAAATCGGGGCATGACCCGCGTCCTCATCGGCGACGCCCTGGTCAATGAGAACGAGCGCCTGCAGGTACGCATCAACGGCCTGCTCGACAAGGTCGAGGCGGCCCTGAAGCAGGCGCTGCGCATCGCGGCGACGCAGGAAAATCTCAGGCCGGATGCCGACTTCACTTCGCTGGCCAACCTGCTGCGCTGCTATGTCGTCGGTCGTTGGGAACAATATGCGCGCAGCGGTTTCAGCCGCGAACCGCTCGCCCAATGGCCGCAACAGTGGCCGATGCTGTATTTCGCCTGCCTGTCGCAAGCCGGCGCGCCGGGCGCCTGAACGAGGCCGGGCAGCCAAGGCCGCCCCATTTTTCAGCGCTTCAGATAAGCTGCTGCATCGAGCGCAAAGTAGGTCAGGATGCCGTCGGCCCCGGCCCGCTTGAAGGCCAGCAGGCTCTCCAGTACGCAGGCCTCCTCGTTCAGCCAGCCATTCTGCGCGGCCGCCTTCAACATCGCGTACTCGCCACTCACCTGGTAGGCGTAGGTCGGCACCCCGAACTCGTCCTTGACGCGGCGAACGATATCCAGATACGGCATGCCCGGCTTGACCATGACCATGTCGGCGCCCTCTTCCAGATCGAGCGCCACTTCCTTCAGGGCTTCGTCGGAATTCGCCGGGTCCATCTGGTAGGTGTATTTGTTGCCCTTGCCGAGATTGCCTGCCGAGCCGACCGCATCGCGAAACGGGCCATAGAAGCTGGACGCATACTTGGCAGAATAGGCGAGTATCCGCGTGTAAATCTGCCCGCCCTCGTCGAGTTCGGCGCGGATGCGGCCGATGCGGCCATCCATCATGTCCGATGGCGCCACCACGTCGGCGCCCGCCTCGGCATGGCAAAGCGCCTGCTTCGCCAGCACTTCGAGCGTCTCGTCGTTCAGCACATAGCCGGTTTCGTCAATCAGGCCATCCTGCCCGTGGCTGGTATAGGGGTCGAGCGCCACATCGGTAATCACGCCGAGATCAGGGAATTCGCGCTTCAGCACCTTGATCACGTGCGGCACCAGGCCATGGCTGTTGAACGCCTCTTCGGCGCCCAGCGATTTCAGCGATGCATCAATCACCGGAAACAGCGCCAGCGCTGGAATACCCAGATTCACCGCACGTTCGGCAGTTTTCAGCAGGTTATCGAGCGACTGCCGCTCGACGCCCGGCATCGACGCCACTCTCTCGATGCGCCCCTCGCCTTCAAGAACGAAAACCGGGTAGATGAAGTCGTCGACCGTCAGCGTCGACTCGCGCATCAGGCGACGGGAAAAATCATCGCGCCGCATCCGGCGCATGCGGGTTCCGGGGAAATTTCCGGTAGCACTCATGTCAAAACCTCAAATCAGTCAAATCAACAACTATGATCCGGCGCGGAACTTTTCGCATTGACCCGCGTCAGACTCCACAGATGGCACGCGCTGTCTCCCGCTTCACCTCCCTGAGCGGGCGCCTTGACCACGTTAAGGCATTTTGGCCCCCGGACCCCCCTTATCCGGGGGCCCTTTGTTTTCCAGGCCAAGCCAGCCGGCCAGCACGCTTTCCGCCTCCTCGACACCCATCTTCTTCAGGCTGGAAAAGAGTTGCACCGAGTAGAGTTCGGCACCACCCCAGGTCGCCAGTTCGGCTTTCACGGAACGCAGGATTTTCGTTTGCTCCTGACGACTCACCTTGTCGGCCTTGGACAAAAGAATGTGTATCGGCCTGCCCGTCGGCCTGAACCAGTCGATCAGGCGCAAATCAAGGTCGGTCAGCGGGCGCCTGATATCCATAATGACGACCAGGCCGGCCAGTTGCTCGCGCTTGCTGAGATACGGCCCGATCAATCCTTCCCACTGGGCACGGATTTCGGCGGGCGCCTTGGCATATCCATAGCCGGGCAGATCGACAAAGTACCTGCCGTCAGCCAGGGTAAAGTAGTTCAGGTGCTGGGTGCGGCCCGGCGTCTTGCTGACATAGGCCAGCCGGACGCGCCCGGCCAGGGTATTGATGGCCGATGACTTGCCGGCATTCGAGCGCCCGGCAAAGGCGACCTCGCGGACGGCATCCTGTGGCAGATCCCGGAGATGGGCGACGGTCGTAAGAAAAGTCGCCTGTTGGAACAAAGGCATAAAAAACCCTGAGGGGCCGCCAAGGCGGCGGAGAATTGATATAGAATAGCAGGTTTGTAACCTCCGTTCCGGCCAAAGCGCCCAAAAACGCGCATTAGGAGTTCGAAAATGATCCGTACAGCGGCAATGGCAATCCTACTTGCCACCAGTTTCATGTCCCACGCGGCTGAAGAAGCCAAAAGCAAGGCAGACCCCGCCAAGGGCAAGGTCATCGCTGAAACCGTCTGTGTCGCCTGTCATGGCGCCGACGGCAACAGCCCTGCCTCGGCCAACCCGCATCTTGCCGGTCAGGGCGCTGAATACATCTACAAGCAATTGAAGAACTTCAAGGCGGCCGATGGCAAACCTGCCGCCCGCGTCAATCCCATCATGGGTGGCATGGTTGCCGCGCTCTCCGACGATGACATGAAAAATCTCGCCGCCTGGTTTGCCAGCCAGAAGGCGATGCCGGCCGTCGCCAAGGATGAATCCAAGATCGCCCTCGGCCAGAAGCTCTGGCGCCAGGGTGACTTCAAGAAGGGCATTCCGGCCTGCGCCGGGTGTCATGGACCGGCCGGCGCCGGCCTGCCCGCCCAGTACCCGCGCCTGGCGGGCCAGTTCCCGGAATACACCGAAGCGCAGTTGAAGACTTTCCGTTCCGAAGAGCGCAACAACGATCCGGAACAGATGATGCGCATGATCGCCGCCAAGTTGTCCGATCCCGAGATCAAGGCCGTCGCCGAATACGCTGCCGGTCTTCGCTAGACAGGCAGTTTCCGGATAAAGGCAGCCCTGGCTGCCTTTTTTGTTTTGCAGCCTTGGCAGCAACCCCGGTGACGGCTAGACTGCCTTGGCAACGATGATCAACCTCGCGGAGGAGACCGAATATGAGAACACTAAAGCAATGGCTGTCCGACAAGCAACGGCCTCCCGTGGTCGTAGCTCCCATCGACACCGTGTTCCATGCTCTGACCCTGATGGCGCAGCATGATATCGGCGCGCTGCTGGTGCTCGATGGCGAGAAACTGGTCGGCATCTTTTCGGAACGTGACTACGCGCGCAAAATCATGCTCCACGGCAAGAGTTCCAAGGAGACGCTGGTCAGGGAAATCATGAGCGACCGGGTCGCCTATGTCACTCCTGAAGCGACATTCGACGAATGCATGGCGCTGATGACCGAACGGCGCTTCCGCCACCTGCCGGTCCTGTCGGAAGCGGGCGAAGTTCTGGGCATCATCTCGATCGGCGACCTGGTCAAGGAGACGATCAGCGCCCAGCAAATGATCATCTCCGAACTGGAACGCTACATCACCGGCTGACCTTGCACCGGACTGGATGCTTGGCTGCAGGTTTTTGGGGTCGCCACCGACTATCCGGCAAATGAACCACGAGAGATGCTGTCAAGCCGATGAATACGCAAAAGGCGACACCGCCGGTCACCCGAATCAAGGCCGTCCTGTTCTTTCTCGCGCTGCTGCCGCTGGCGCGCCTGCTGTGGGCCGCTTATGCGGACAACCTCGGCCCCGAACCGGTTGAATTCGTCCAGCGCTGGACCGGCACCTGGACCTTCAATCTGCTGTTGCTGACCTTGTGCGTCTCACCACTACGCGCCTACACGCAATGGCATTGTCTGCTCCGCCTGCGGCGCATGCTCGGGCTGTTCACGTTCTTCTACGCGACACTCCATTTCCTGTCATTCATCGGCCTCGACCATTCTTTCGCGGTCGACGCCATTGCGAAGGACATTTTCAAGCGCCCCTTCGTCACCGTCGGCTTCGCCGCCTTCCTGCTGCTGGTTCCGCTCGCCGCGACCTCCAACCAGTGGGCCATCCGCAAGCTGGGCGGGCGCAAATGGCAGGAACTGCACCGCAACATCTACCTGATCGGCATTCTCGCCTGCGTGCATTACTTCTGGCTGGTCAAGGCGACGGCACTACTGTGGCCGCTGGCCTACTCGGTAGCGCTGGCCCTTCTGCTCGGCTGGCGGATACGCGAACGGAAGCGCAAGGCGGTGCCGGTGCCGCAGTTTCAGGACGCCAAACCGCTCAAGTTCTTCAAGCAGAAGCCGGACTAGCTGCTATTTCCGGCGCGGCGCAGCGCCCCCCAAGGGGATTTCCTTCGGGGCATCGAAGCGGATGATGGCGCGCCCGTCGGCAACCTGTTTCGGCGCTACCTTCCAGGCGTGGCCATAGACAATCTCGAAAGTCGCCGGCAGCCGGCCGTCGCGGCGCAGGCTCTCATACCCAACCCGGGCCTTTTCCCAGGCCTGACGCCCGGTCAGCCCGTGACGGCGCGCCTTCATCGCGCAGCCGGAACCGGCGGCGCGCAATTCGCCGAGCATCTCGTCGAAGCCGTCGTAGGTCAGGGTCAGCACTTCCATGTCCATCACCGGATCGGCAAATCCGCAACCGACCAGCATGTCGCCGAGGTCATGCATATCGATGAAGCGCTGGGTATGCGCATAGCCATCGGAAAACGCCGAGCGCAGTTCCTTCAGCGAATCCGGCCCCAGGGTCGAGAACATCAGCAGGCCGCCGACTTCGAGCACGCGGTGTGCCTCGGCCAGCGCCGGCAGCGGGTCGTCTAGCCAGTGCAGCAACAGGTTGGACCAGACAACTGCGGTCGACTGCGATTTCAGGGGCAAATTCGTTGCATCGCCCGCTAGCCGCCGGGCCTGCTCCTTACGCCCCAGGCCAAGCCAGCGCTGCCAGCCCGTACGCCCGGTGTGGCCCGCCTGCAACATGGCGGGAGAAATATCGAGCCCGAGCAATTCCGCTGCCGGGTAACGCGCCGCGAGGCCGGCGAAACTGCCGCCACGGCTGCAACCCAGGTCGAGAATGCGCTTCGGCTCGACCTTTACGTAATCGAGCCGCTCCTGCATGCGGCGGTCGACCTCGCGGACAAAGAAATCCGCCTGGTGATAGCTTGCCGCAACGCGGGAAAAGCGCCGGCTGACTTGCAGGCGGTCGACGAACCCCTCGCTCAAACCGCCTTGACGCCCAGTCGCGCGAACAGGGCGTCGTCGCGATCGACGTCCGGGTTGCCGGTCGTCAGCAGGTGATCGCCGTAGAACATCGAGTTGGCGCCCGCCAGGAAGCACAAGGCCTGCAATTCATCGCTCATTTCCTGGCGGCCGGCCGACAGGCGCACCCAGGACGCCGGCATCGTGATACGGGCAGCGGCAATGGTGCGCACGAATTCGAACGGGTCGAGCCGCGGCTTGTCGGCCAGCGGCGTGCCAGGAATCGGCACCAGGTTGTTGATCGGCACCGATTCCGGCGCTTGCGGCAGGTTGGCCAGTTGCACGATCAGCGCGGCGCGGTTCTTGCGCGACTCACCCATGCCGATGATGCCGCCCGAACAGACGTTGATGCCGGCATCGCGCACCTGATCCAGCGTATCGAGGCGGTCGTCATGCGTGTGGGTCTTGATGACCTGTCCGTAGAATTCCTTGTCGGTGTCGAGGTTGTGGTTGTAGTAGTCGAGGCCGGCGTCCTTCAGCCTTTCGGCCTGGCCTTCCTTGAGCATGCCGAGCGTCACGCAGGTCTGCATGCCGAGCGCCTTGACCTCGCGCACCATGTCGAGCACACGGTCGAGGTCGTTGTCCTTCGGACCTTTCCACGCAGCGCCCATACAGAAGCGGGAAGCACCCTTGTCCTTGGCGGCCTTGGCAGCAGCGACCACCTGGTCGAGTGGCATCAGGCGTTCGCGCTCGGTATCGGTGTCATAGCGGGCCGACTGCGAACAGTAGCTGCAATCTTCGGAACAACCACCGGTCTTGACCGAAAGCAGCGTCGAGCGTTGAATGGCGTTGGGATCGAAATTCTCGCGGTGCACACCCTGTGCGCGCCAGATCAAGTCCATCAAAGGAATCTCGTAAAGCGCGAGCACTTCATCCACCGCCCACCGGCGGGCAGGAACGGGCTGGGAAACAGGGGAAACGGCGGCGAGAGACGTGGCTTGCATGAAAGGCCTTGCTTGAGAAAAATCGAAAAGAATCAGCGCCGAAGCACTTTGGTAATTATGAATCATCAAGGACTGCAGTAACGATGTCAATTTTACCCCAGGCGCTGCAGCGCCCCCTGCGGAACATTGCCGCGCATCTGCTGCCGGGCAGTTGCCTGCTGTGCTCCGCCGACAACGCCGCCAGCCTGTTGTGCCCGGCATGCACCGCCGATCTCCCGCAACTCCCCGCCGCCCTTTGCCCGCAATGCGGCGAGGAAACAACACTGGGCGAACGTTGTGGCGCC
>DATIUN010000203.1:0-1865 GCA_035466795.1 Azonexus sp.
CCCTATCGCGCGTGTCGCGCGCTGGTGGCTCGGCACCGCGAACACACCGCGGTGAACGGCCGCGCACTCAAGGACCGCGGGCTATGACGACACCCAGGGAACGGCTCGGGGCCGCGGCGCAGCGCATGAAGCCCGAGCGTCGATACATCGCGTCCGATCTGATCGCGGCAATCACCTTTGCCGTGGTCAACGTCCCGCAGGCGATGGCGCACGCACTGCTGGCGACGGTCAACCCGTTGCTCGGCATTTACACCTTGATGGTCGCGGTGCCCGTTGGCACCATCTTCAGCAGTTCGGTCTTCATGAACGTGTCGACTACCGGAGCGCTGGCGGTGGCAGCCGGGGTCGTGCTGGCAGATTTCCCCGCCGATCAGAAGCTGCCGGCGCTCGTCGCGCTGGTACTTCTGGTGGGTGTGATGCAGTTGCTGGCCGGCCTGTTCCGGCTGGGGTTCCTGATCCGCTTCGTTTCCAACGCGGTGATGACCGGCTTTCTCAACGGCGTAGCCGTGCTGATCATCCTCGGCCAGTTACTCAGCAGTCGCCAATATAGGCGACAGAAGGAGCACGGAAAAATGAGCGCACGAGACGAGGCATTTGCTGCAACCGTGCGAGTTGCTCCTCAATCTTGTCGCGCAGTTTCTCGCCCTGTTGCAGTGGGCGCCTTGCGGTGCCCGTCCGTTTGACATGACTCCACACCAACTCGTCCGGATTCAGGTCGGGGGCATAGCCCGGCAGGAAGTGCAAGGTCAGTCGGCCTTCGGTCGCGGCCACGTAATCGCGCACGATCGCTTTCTTGTGTGCCGGCAGGCTGTCGAGCACCAGATGGAGCGGCCTCCGGCGGTACTTTATCATTTGCTGCAGCAACTCGATGAACAGTTCGGCATTGAGCGCGCCCTCGTAGGTGCAGAACCAGAACGCGCCATTGGCATTGATCGCCGAAGCGGCGCTGAAGGATTGCCGCTGCCCGGGCCGATGCACCACCGGCGTCTGGCCTCGTACGCCCCAGGTCTTGCCATGGACCGTATCGGCGCGGAAGCCGGACTCATCCCAGAAGAAGATGTCAGCGCCCTGTGCCTTGGCTTGCCTGGCGATGGCCGGATACGTTTCCCGTTGCCAGCGCTCGATGGCTTCGGGATCGCGCTGGTAGGCACGTTGCAACGGCTTCTGCGGCGTCAGCCCGAGCTTCGCCAGCAGTTCACCGACCGCCGTCAGCCCAAGGTGAACGCCAAACTTCCGGTCGATCAACTCGGCCACCACCGCGCGCGTCCACAAACCAAAGTCCAAGCCGTACTGGCGCGGGTCACGGCCATTGATCCAGCGGAACACCTGCCGCTCCTGCGTCGGCGTCAGGCTGCGCGGCCGTCCCGTCGCTTTGGTCGACCGCAGCCCCTTGATCCCGACGCCCGGTTCCAGCGCCGCCTTGAGCCACTTATAAATCGTCGTGCGATGGAAACCGTAGGCGGAAATCACCTCCGCCGCGGACTCGCCGTCACGCACCCGCTCAACCGCCATCAGCCGAATCGCTTCCTGCGTCTGCCGATCCAATGTACGACCGTCTCGTTTCATGAATAGTGAGATCGTTGATCTCGCAAACAGTTCCACAATTGTCTACTTATTTACCGACTGGTGAGTAATGCGCGGTTCGAACCCGACCTGCTGGTGCATAGCGCCGTGCCGCCGATGCATGCATCGCATTGCCGCAGCCACTGCGCTGGTTCATGGGCCGTTTGGCGCGACAAATGAATGCCTCGCTGGCCGTCCAGCTCGTAGATTAGCGCCAGCGCACCTTACATTGCCATCCTGAAACCACGACGATTTCAGGCATGGCAGTGGACGGGCTCCATCCGAATTCCGACGGATACTCG
>DATIUN010000204.1:0-1538 GCA_035466795.1 Azonexus sp.
CGGGTTGTCGATGCCGGTCTCGATGATGGTCGTGCACAGCAGCACGTTGGCGCGCTGGCCGGTGAAGTCGCGCATGACGCGCTCCAGTTCGCGCTCGTTCATCTGGCCGTGGCCAATGACGATGCGCGCTTCCGGCACCAGCTTGGCCAGCTTTTCCTGCATGTTGTTGATGGTATCGACCTCGTTGTGCAGGAAATAAACCTGGCCGCCGCGTTTCAGTTCGCGCAACACGGCTTCGCGGATGATGCCGTCCGAGAAGCGGCTGACGAAAGTCTTGATCGCCAGGCGTTTCTGCGGCGCGGTGGCGATCACCGAGAAGTCGCGCAGGCCTTCCATGCTCATCGCCAGCGTGCGCGGGATCGGTGTGGCGGTCAGCGTCAGCACGTCGACCTCGGCGCGCATCGCCTTCAGCGTCTCCTTCTGGCGCACGCCGAAACGGTGTTCCTCGTCGATGACGACGAGGCCGAGGCGCTTGAACTTGACGTCCTTGCCGATCAGTTTGTGCGTGCCGATGATGATGTCGATCTTGCCTTCGGCCAGTTCATGCAGCGCTTGCGCCGACTCCTTGGCAGTCTTGAAGCGGGAAATTTCGGCGATCTTGACCGGCCAGTCGGCGAAGCGGTCGGTGAACGTCTGGTAATGCTGTTCGCAGAGAAGGGTGGTCGGGCACAACACGGCGACCTGCTTGCCGCCGGCCACCGCGCAGAAGGCGGCACGCAACGCGACTTCGGTCTTGCCGAAGCCAACGTCGCCACAGACCAGCCGATCCATTGGCTTGCCCGAGCGCATGTCGTCGATGACGGCGGCGATGGCTGTCGCCTGGTCGTTGGTTTCCTCGAAGCCGAAACCGTCGGCGAAGGCTTCGTAATCGCTTTCCTTGAAGGCAAAGGCGTGACCCTGACGGGCGGCGCGGGCGGCGTAAAGCGCCAGCAGTTCGGCGGCCGTGTCGCGCGCCTGCTCGGCAGCCTTGCGCTTGGCTTTTTCCCACTGGCCGGAGCCAAGGGTATGCAAAGGTGCGCTTTCCGGGTCGGCGCCGGAGTAGCGGGAAATGACGTGCAATTGGGCGACCGGGACGAAGAGCTTGGCCTCGTTGGCGTAATGCAACTCGAGGAATTCCTGCTCGCCGAGGCCGAGGTCCATGCGCACCAGCCCGCGATAACGACCGATGCCGTGGCTTTCATGGACCACCGGGTCGCCGACCTTGAGTTCGGTGAGATCCTTCAGCCAGTTGTCGAAAGTGGCTTTCTTCTGCGCCTCGCGCCGTGTGCGTCGGGGCGTGCCGGCGAAGAGTTCGGTTTCGCTGATGAAGGCCAGATCGTCCAGCGCGAATCCGCTGTGCAATGGGCCGATGCCGAGCGCCAGCTTTGCGTCGCCGGCCAGAAAACCGGCCAGATCGGCGCTCGCGGCGGGTTTCAGGCCATGCTCGGCGAACATCGCGGCCAGTGTTTCGCGGCGGCCGGCGGTTTCGGCAACCAGCAGCACGCGACCCTTGAAGCCGGCCAGATGGTTCTTCAGGGCGCCGAGCGGGTCGTCGCTCC
>DATIUN010000205.1:0-2018 GCA_035466795.1 Azonexus sp.
CAATTGGACTGCTGATTGTCGTTCCGGGTTCGCGCTCGGTGCCGGTGACGACGTGTTTTTATTGGGCGGTTGCGGTCGACCGTGAATTTCGCTCGAAAATCACATCAGTTTCGACAGGCCCTTGACCTCGAAACTCAGCGAACCGGTCGGGCAGGTGTCGACGCACAGGCCGCAGCGCGTGCAGTCGGGGCCGATCGGCACTTCGGTTTCGACGGCGCGGCCCTTGATCACCGTATCCAGCACATGCGGCACCAGGCAGACCTTGCGGCAGTCGCCTTCGTGGAAACAGCCGTCGAGCTTGTACTTGATGCGCACCGGCGAAATGATGCCGACAACGCCATAGGTCAGACCGATCGGGCAGGCGTAACGGCACCACGCGCGGCGCGAGAAGAACACTTCGAAGAAGAGCAGCGCCAGCACCCAGAGCAAGGCCAGTCCCGGGCCGTAGATCAGCGCCCGCGACAGGATGCCGGTCGGCGAAATGGCCTCGAAGACGGTGTAGCCGGTGGCAATGGCCAGCAGCGCGAAGATGACCCAGAACACGGTACGCAGGCGGCGGTCCATGGTCTGGTCGGTGACCAGCTTCTTCTTGACCAGAAACAGGTGGATTTTTTCCGCCCATTCGGCGAGCAGGTGGTAGGGGCAAACCCAGGAGCAGAAGGTGCGGCCGCCAAGCAGCACCCACAACACCAGGACGGTGCCGGTGCCGATGATCAGGTTGTTGATGATGTGCTTGTGGGCCAGCATCACCTGCAGGCCAGAATTGAGGTCGATCAGGTGGAAACCGACGAAGCGCGAGGCGGTCAGGGCGCCCTCGAGAATCTGGATGTCGAGGAAGAAGGAAAAGGTGAACAGCAGGTTGGCGATGATCAGCGTCACCCAGCGCCGGTTGCGCCATTTGTTGTCATGGATGGCATGGGCGCGGGCATGGAGTTTCTCGGCGATCAGGTCGCGATTGCCCTTCTTGTAGAAATGGATGGCCTGCGCCGCCGGGGCGATCTCCTTCGGCTTGCTCGGTTCGCTGCCGAACATGACCTTGATCTGCTCGAAGAAACGCCGCTTCAGTAATTGGCTCATGTTTTCCAGACCTCGCGGGCTTCGATGGTGATGGCAGTGGGTTCCACCGGACAGACCATTTCGCAGACGCCGCACCCGACGCAGGGCTCGTGTACCACCGGCGACTTGCGCTTGCTGCCGTCCGGGGCAAAGACGGTTTCGATCGAGATGGCGCCCTTGATCGGGCACTCGCGCACGCACAGGTCGCACTCGGGCACGTCGTAGGGGTGATCGGCGATCCTGATCGGCTTCCAGCGGTCGACGTCCATGTAACGCATGGTGCCCTTGAAGTCGGGGCCGCGCGTCTGGCCCTTGAAGCCCTTGCCCTGAATCGCCAGACAAGCCTCGGGGCGGGTCAGCCGGGCGACGCCCATACGCTCGGTAAGGTTGAGCGTCGGCTCGGCATCCTTCTCCTTGGCCAGCAGGATCGGCTTCGCCGCCAGCGCGGCGCCCGGACGTACCCCAAGGAATTCCGGCTTGTGGTAGGTCAGCGAACCGGTTGGGCAGGCGAGCACGCATTGCACGGCGTCGCACGAGAAATCGCAGGCCTGCTGCCGGGCATTGATGTACGGTACGCCGACCCCCATGCCGTCGATCAGGTCGGCGAGCTTGATGGCGGAAACCGGGCAGACCTGGACGCATTGGCCGCACTTGATGCAACTGGAAAGGAGATCACTTTCGTCGAGGGCGCCGGGCGGGCGCAGGCGCTTCTTCTGCGAGTAGATCAGCGGCAGGAAGCCGGACAACGCCGCGCCCAACACGCCGCCGGTAAGCAGGGCGGTGCGCAGGAAACGGCGGCGGTTGCTCTGCCGCTTGGCCTTGGACAGGGGGGGCGTCGGGGTTACTGCCGGCTTGCTGGCATTCTCGCTGCCGTTGTCGTTCTCGTTATCGCTCATGATTGCGCCAGGCGCTCGGGTTTGATGAAGCGCGGCTTTTTGTCACGCAGGATCAGGTCGGGTTTC
>DATIUN010000206.1:0-7877 GCA_035466795.1 Azonexus sp.
CCGGCAGGGTGGAGGTACGTATGTGACCGACCGCCTCGAATCTAGTTTCTTCGATCCCTGGCAGGACATGATGGGCGCTCACCCGAACCTGCGCGAGGATTTGCTCGAATTCCGCCGAATGCTGGAAGGTCAGGCTGCCGAATGGGCCGCCGAACGGGCGACCGAGGCAGATCTGGCGCGCCTCGGCCAAGCCCTTGCGACGCTCGACGAAGCCTGTGCCGGCCCCGATCTCGACCGGCGCGCCAAGGCCGACATCGCCTCCCATCAAGCGGTCGGCGAAGCGTCGCACAATGTCCTGATCGGCCATCTGTCAGCCACCATGCTGCGCCTGATGCACGACAACATCCGCCTCAATCTCGGCGAACTGAACAGTGTTCCGGCAGCCGGTTCGCTGCTCAAAAGCCAGCACGCGGCGATCCACGCCGCGATATGCGAACGCAAGCCGCAGGCCGCCCGCGCCGCGGCCGAAACGCATATCGATTTCGTCCGCGAGACCCTGGCCCAGTCGCTGCGTTCGGCGGCCCGGCGCGAGTCCGCCGCACGGCGTCTGACTAGCGAATTCTCGGCTTCCGATTCATCCACCTCCTAAATCGACCTCACTGAAAGGAATCCGCATGGAGCCCCTCGTCATCCCCTTTGAACAACTGCGCATGACCGACGTCGAACAGGTCGGCGGCAAGAACGCGTCACTGGGCGAAATGATCAGCCAACTGGCCGGCACCGGCGTTCGCGTGCCCGGCGGCTTTGCCACCACGGCCCAGGCGTATCGCGACTTTCTGGCGCAGAGCGGTCTGGATGCGAAGATCAACGCCATGCTCGATGCGCTCGATATCGAGGATGTGAATGCGCTGGCCGCCTGTGGCGCCGAGATCCGTCAGGCGATCATGGAAACGCCGTTCCCGATGGCGTTGACTGTGGCCATCACCGAGCAGTACCAGCGCCTGGTCGCCGACTCGACCGCCGACATGTCCTTCGCCGTGCGCTCCTCGGCCACTGCCGAAGACCTGCCGGATGCCTCTTTCGCCGGCCAGCAGGAAACCTTCCTGAATATCGTCGGCCTCGAAAACATCCTGCACGCGATCAAGGAGGTCTTCGCTTCGCTGTACAACGACCGCGCCATTTCCTATCGCGTGCACAAAGGCTTCGTCCACGCCGACGTCGCGCTGTCGGCGGGCATCCAGCGCATGGTGCGTTCCGACAAGGGTGCCGCCGGCGTGCTGTTCACCCTCGATACCGAATCCGGCTTCCGCGATGCCGTCTTCGTTACCTCCAGCTACGGTCTCGGCGAAACCGTCGTCCAGGGCGCCGTCAATCCGGACGAGTTCTACGTGCACAAGCCGATGCTGGCGGCCGGCAAGAAGGCCGTCGTGCGCCGCAACCTCGGCTCCAAGATGATCAAGATGACCTTTTCGGCCGAGAAGGTCGCCGGCAAGTCGGTGGTCACCGAGGATGTCGAGGAAAGCCTGCGCCACCAGTTCTCGATCAACGACGAGGAAGTCATGGAACTGGCCCGCTACGCGATGATCATCGAGCAGCATTACGGCCGCCCGATGGACATCGAATGGGGCAAGGACGGTGTCGACGGCAAGCTCTACATCCTGCAGGCGCGCCCGGAAACCGTGCAGTCGCAGGCCGGCGCCGGCAAGGTCGAGAAGTTCAAGCTCAAGCAGTTCTCCAAGGTGCTCGCCTCCGGCCGCGCCATCGGCCAGAAGATCGGCATCGGTCCGGTGCGCATCGTCAGCGACCCGAAGGAAATGGATCAGGTCAGGCCGGGTGACGTGCTGGTCGCCGACATGACCGACCCGAACTGGGAGCCGGTGATGAAGCGCGCTTCCGCGATCGTCACCAACCGCGGTGGCCGCACCTGCCACGCCGCGATCATCGCCCGCGAACTCGGCATCCCGGCCATCGTCGGCTGCGGCGACGCAACGCATAGCCTGACCGAGGGCGAAGAGGTCACCGTCTCCTGCACCGAGGGCGATACCGGCCACGTCTATCGCGGCCGCCTCGATTTCGAGATTTCATCCCGCGATATCACCGCCATGCCGGATATTCCGCTCAAGGTCATGATGAATGTCGGCAATCCGGAACTGGCCTTCGAATTCTCGCAGTTGCCGAATGCCGGCGTCGGTCTCGCCCGCGTCGAATTCATCATCAACAACGTCATCGGCATTCACCCCAAGGCCATTCTCGATGTCGACCGGCTGCCGGCTTCGAAGCGTGACGAAATCAAGCGCCGCGCGCGCGGCTACGCCTCGCCGAAGGACTTCTTCGTCGAGAAACTGGTCGAGGGCGTGTCCACCATCGCCGCCGCCTTCTGGCCGAATCCGGTCATCGTCCGCCTCTCCGATTTCAAGTCCAACGAATACCGCAAGCTGCTCGGCGGCGAGTTGTACGAACCGGATGAGGAAAACCCGATGCTCGGCTTCCGCGGCGCCTCGCGCTACATCGCGCAGAGCTTCCGCGACTGCTTCGAGATGGAATGCCGCGCCATGAAGCGCGTGCGTGAAGAGATGGGCCTGACCAACGTGCAGCTGATGGTCCCCTTCGTGCGCACGCTTGGCGAAGGCCGGGCGGTGGTCGACCTGCTGGCCGAACACGGCCTGAAGCAGGGCGAGAACGACCTGAAGCTGATCATGATGTGCGAAATCCCGTCCAATGCGCTGCTCGCCGACGATTTCCTGAAGATCTTCGACGGTTTCTCGATCGGCTCCAATGACCTGACCCAGCTCACCCTCGGCCTCGACCGCGACTCCGGCCTGATCGCCAACCTGTTCGACGAGCGTGACCCGGCCGTCAAGCAGTTGCTGGCCATGGCGATTTCCGCCGCCAACAAGGCCGGCAAGTACGTTGGCATCTGCGGCCAGGGCCCGTCCGACCACCCCGATCTGGCCGAATGGCTGATGGATCAGGGCATCGACAGCATCTCGCTGAACCCGGATACCGTGGTCGACACCTGGACGCGGCTGGCTGGGCACAAAAAGGGCTGAGTATTTCGGTCGACCGTAGAAATTCAGCAAAAACGAGGAAGGCCGGGGCAACCCGGCCTGATTTCTTGAACTTGCCAAGGCATCGGGACGCCTGATGAAACCGTTGTCGGTCCCCTTGTTATTCGTTTGGTACTCCGCAATTGATGCGGCGAACGGCAGAGTCGGATACGCTGAGTGCCGATTCCAACCTGAAGATGCCGGAGCAAACCATGAGTCAGGATGAGCAGTTCAAGCAGGGCTTGCAGATGCGCAAGCAGGTCATGGGCGAGGCATTTGTCGACAAGGCCTTCGCCGATGTCGATCCCTTTACCGCGCCCCTGCAGGAGTTCGTTACCCGTAACGCGTGGGGAACGAGCTGGTGCCGTGAGGGCCTGGATCTCAAGACGCGTAGCCTGATCACCCTGTCGATGCTGACGGCACTGGGGCGGTCTGCCGAAATCAAGGGACATGTGCGGGGCGCGATCAACAATGGCGCAACCCTGGTGGAGATTCAGGAAGTGCTGCTGCACGCCGCCATCTATTGCGGCATGCCGCTGGCCATCGACGCCTTCCGCTCGGCCCATGAGGTGCTGAAAGAGATGGGCAAGGTGTGAGGCCTTGGCTTTGGTCCTCATGTTTGGCGACTTGACGGCGATCGCTGACGGTGACTTCCAGCGCCCATTCTCGGCGGATCGAATTGCTGCACCTGCCGCCTTACGACTACAACATGGCACGGCTGATCGAGCTTGAGGTGCTGTGCCGCGAGATCTCTTCAGTCGACGATCTGGACGCCTACGGCGAGCGTCTCGCGGCGTGCATGCGCTGATCCAGCAGGACAGCATGGCCGGTCAGCCTGATCACCGACATGGTGCTGACCGGCATCGTGCTCGCTGTCGGGCTGCTGTTGGTCGACAACATCCTGCCCTTGGTCTTCGAGCGGCGGGGTGGCGAGCGGGTTTCTGAGGTCGAGCAGGAATGACCTTGGCTGAAGCTGTTTGCCGCGGTCGACCGGGAAAACCGGACACAATCCAAATCGTCCATCAGGGCTGCCGCACCTCAAATTAGCGCCATTGCCACCATCTTGCGCCGCAAGTAGGCGATCTGAGTCTGCAACGGCAACTGCTTGGGGCAGACGTCGTGGCAGCCGAGCAGCGACATACAGCCGAAGATGCCGTCATCGTCGCCGATCAGCTCGTAGAAGTCGTCGTCACTACGCGTGTCGCGCGGGTCGAGACGGAAGCGGGCGACCTTGTTGAGGCCGACGGCGCCAACGAATTTTTCCCGCATCTGCGCCGTGCCGCAGCCGGCGATGCAGCAGCCGCACTCGATACAGCGGTCGAGCTCGTAGATGGCCTCGGCCAGCTCGGGCTCCATGCGTTGTTCGAGGGCGTCGAGGTCGACCGTTGTGCTGTTGTGGATCCAGGTGTGCAGGCGTTCGCTGGTGCCGCGCATCCATTTGCCGGTATTGACCGAGAGATCGCCGATCAGCTCGAAGAAGGGGAGCGGGGCGAGGATGAGGTGATCGCCGAGGTCGCGCGTCAGCGTGCGGCAGGCGAGACCAGGGCGGCCATCAATCAGCATGGCGCAACTGCCGCAGATGCCGGCGCGGCAGACGAAGTCGAACTGCAGCGAGGCGTCCTGCGTGCTGCGGATTTCATTGAGGGCGATGAACAGCGTCATGCCATCCGCTTCCTCGATTTCAAAGGCTTGCAGATGCGGCGTGCTCAACGGATCGGCCGAGTTGCAGCGCAGGATGCTGATGGTCAGGCGGCGCGGCTGGCCGGCACTCGACCGGCGGCGGAACAGTGGAATCATGCGGAGTCTCGCAGGCGGGCGTTCGGGCCGCGCAAGTGGGGCGGCAGCAGATGGCGGAAGGGCATCAGCGCCTGCTGGACGGCATGGCGGTCAGCCCGGGCCATGGCAGCGCGGATGTCGTCGATTTCTGTCTGGCGGACGGCGGTGCCAGGATGCTCGATGGCATCGCGGGCGCCGTAGCCCCGCCAGCCGGGCGGCAGTTCCATGCCTGACACGGCGAGGGCTTCGTAATCCAGGCGGGGCAGGGTCTGATTGGGTTCCGGCCAGAAGGCCAGGGTGCGCTTGAGCCATTCGGCGTCATTGCGCCGCGGGAAGTCCTCGCGGAAATGCGCACCGCGACTTTCGGTGCGCTGCAGCGCACCGTAGGCGACGCAGAGCGCCAGCTTGAGCATCCGTTGCAGCCGCCAGGCGGTAGTGAGTTCCGGATTGGCCCCGGCGCGGGTCGCGTGCAGGCCGACCTGTCGGCTGCGCAGAATCAACTGCTGCAACTCGTCGACCGCAGCAGCGAGGCTTTCGCGGTGGCGGACGATGCCGACCTGCGTCGTCATGATCGCCTGCATGCGTAGCATCAGCACGCTGGCACTTTCGCCGCCACGGTTGTCGGCGATGGCGGCGAATTCAGCCCCGGCTTTTTCCCAACTGGCGCGGATGAGCGCCGTCGATACCTGCATGTCGCCTTCCGGCGTCGCGCAGAAATCGGCGATGGCTTCGCCGACGATCATGCCGGCGACGACGGTCTCCGCCACCGAGTTGCCGCCCAGTCGGTTGAAGCCGTGCAGATCCCAGCAAGCCGCCTCGCCGCAGGCGAACAGCCCGTGTAGGCCGCGCGCCTCGCCGTGGGCGTCGGTGCGGATGCCGCCCATCGAGTAATGCTGGGCTGGGCGGACGGGAATCCATTGCTTTGCGGGGTCGATGCCGAGGAAGTAGTGGCAGATTTCCTTCACTTCGCGCAGCTTGTGGTTGATATGCGCCTCGCCGAGCAGCGTGATGTCGAGCCACAGGTGTTCACCGAAGCGGTTGCTGGCGCCCTTGCCGCTGCGGATGTGCGCTTCCATGCGCCGCGAGACGACATCGCGCGAGGCGAGTTCCTTCTTTTCCGGCTCGTAATCGGGCATGAAGCGGTAGCCGTCGACGTCGCGCAGCAGGCCGCCGTCGCCGCGGCAACCTTCGGTGACCAGGATGCCGGCCGGGAAAATGGCGGTCGGGTGAAACTGCACTGCCTCCATATTGGCGAGTGGCACGACACCAGTTTCGAGGGCGATGGCGGCGCCGATGCCTTCGTTGATCACGGCATTGGTGGTCGATTGGTAGATGCGGCCGAAGCCGCCGGTGGCGATGCAGGTCGCGCGCGCCACGTAAGCCAGTAACTGGCCGTTGATCAGGTTGCGGACGATGGCGCCGTAGCAGCGCGCGCCGTCGTGAATCAGCGAGACGGCCTCCATGCGCTCATGTACCGGAATGCCGGCGGCGATAGTCTGGTCGCTGACGGCATAGAGCATGGCGTGGCCCGTGCCGTCCGAGACATAGCAGGTGCGCCATTTCTTGGTGCCGCCGAAATCGCGGGCGGTGATCAGGCCGCAGGCGGCGGCAGGCTCGGTCAGCGTGACGCGCTTGCCGTCGATGATCGCCTCATGGTCGCCAGCCTGCACCCGGTTCCATGGAACCCCCCAGGCCGCCAGTTCGCGTACCGCCTTCGGGGCGCTATGGACGAACATGCGGGCGACTTCCTGGTCGTTGCCCCAGTCGCTGCCGCGCACGGTGTCCTCAAAGTGGACGTCCTCATTGTCGCCGGCGCCCTTGCTCGTGTTCGCCAGGCTGGCCTGCATGCCACCCTGGGCAGCTGCCGAGTGCGAACGCTTGGGCGGCACCAGGCTGAGGATGATGACATTGTTGCCTCGCTTCCGGGCAGCGAGCGCCGTACGCAGGCCGGCCAGGCCGCCGCCAATGATGAGCACGTCGCTGTGGATGACTTCCACGTCAATGCCCTCCAGCCATGGGCACGACATGCTGGTGGGCCGGCACGTAGCGTTCGCCGGCACGGTCGGCATGTTCGCGGCCGAGTTCGATGTAGGCCATCAGGGTTACGAGACCGAGCGTGATGAAGAAGGCGCTCAGGCCGTGCCGCGCCCAGCGCAGGCGACGGCGGCCAAGGTCGGCGAACCAGCCCCACTTGATAGCCAGCCGGTAGAGGCCGGCGCCGGCGTGCAACTCGGCCGCGAACAGAAGGATCAGGTAGAGCGGCCACATGTTGCCGGTCCACACCCGGTCGGCCGACTCGAAAGGACCGATCAGCGCCGGCTGGGTCAGCATGTCGTAGAGGTGGATGGTGGCCATGAAGAAAAGAGCGAAGCCGGTCCACACCTGTAGCCACCACAACGAGGTGTCGCCGTGGTGCAGGTTGTTCTTGTGCCTGATGAAGGCGCGGTACTGGCGATAGCCGCCAGGAAATTTGCGCATGGCCAGCCAGGCGTGGGCGATGAAGACCGCGAGAATGCCGCCGGCGACAGCGGAAACGATGATCGGGTAGGGCTTGCCGAGCAACCAGGCGCCCTCGAAAAAGCGGGCGACGCTGTAGAAGGCCTCCTGGCTGATCAGGATGGACGACACGAAAAACATGTGTGCCATCAGGAACAGCGCCAGGACCAGGCCGGAAGCGCTTTGCAGAAAATCCAGTCGGGCCGGCCAGCGGCTTCTGCGAAGCCGGCTTGTGCCGGAGGCGGTGGGGGCGTCGATGAGGAGTTGTCCTGAGGATGCAGCGGATGAAATCGGGTACGAACGCAGGCGCGTAGCATAATCGTTCGCTTATATATTATATCTGGCGTGAGGGCTGCCGGTAAGTTGTGATATATGCTGCACTACGGAAAAATGGCATTTCTGCGAACAACGCAACAATCATGCGTCCAGTAACTGCCATTTCAGGTCTGGCGGGAATATCTTCGAGGCACCCGGGGTCGTTGAAGGATGGTTCGTCAGAAGTACCTCCATCTGGCGGGGCACAAGAAGGGCTGATTATCGCAACCCCATGGGGACATGAACCCTGATCCCCTTGCCTGCGGGGCACGGACGACCGGCGAAAACAGTCAATAATGAAAA
>DATIUN010000207.1:0-3526 GCA_035466795.1 Azonexus sp.
GTCGACTTCTGGGCGCCGTGGTGCGGCCCCTGCCGCTCGATGGCACCTGCCTTTGCCCAAGCTGCCGCGGAACTGGAACCAGAAGTCCTTCTCGCCAAGGTCGACACCGAAAGCCAGCAGCAACTCGCGGCCCGCTTCAACATCCGCAGCATTCCGACGCTTGCCATCTTCAAGGGCGGGCGCGAAATCGCCCGGCACAGCGGCGCGGTCGACGCAGCATCGCTGAAGCGCTGGGTCAAGTCGCACCTTTGATACCCGGCAACCCTGCCGGGCGAGTTCTACATCGGTGTCAGTTCGAGATCGAGACCGCTACCCGGCGCCGAGCGGGTCGAACCCTCCATGAGCGCCTTCGCTGACTCGACGGCAGGCGCCCCCTGGGCTGCCGCAATCAGATTGACGGTGCGCATGCGCTCGATCATCCGCCCGAGCAGCGCGGTACGCATGCGCTCCTGCAATTCCTCGGAAGCCAGCGCCAGCGCGGCCGCGTTGATTTCCAAAAAGAGTGTGCTCTCAAGCGTCACCACGCTGGCCGAGCGCTCGTCCTTGGTGGGATGCAGGTAGGCCACTTCGCCGATCACCTCGCCCTGCCCCAGGCGGCACAGCGTCGAGCCGCCGATCGAGACTTCGACGAAACCATCGACGACGAGGCCAAAAATGCGGTTGGCCTCGCCCTCGCGAATGATCGCCACGCGCGGCGCGATCTGGCGCCAGACTGAAATGCGCAGGATTTCCCAGAGTTCGACATTCTCGAACTCGGTAAAGAATTCCAGCTTCCGCAGCATCTCGAAATGCCGTGTGTCCTGGACGGTCTCATCGTCCTCGAGGATCTGGTAGCGAACCGCGGCAAGGTCCTTGGCGAATTCGGCGCCATTCCGGTAGCGGCTGTAGAGATCCTTTTCCAGTGCCCGGCGCAGGATGGCGTTGAGGCCCTCGGGCAGGCTCGGGTTGAGCGAGGTCACGTCCGGCGCGTCGGTATTGATGATGCGGTAGATCAGTGTCGCCTGATTCTTGGCGCGGAAGGGCAGTCGCCCGGTCAGCAACTGGAACATGACGACACCGAGCGAATAAAGGTCGGTCTTCTGGTTGAGCTGATAGCCTTTGATCTGTTCCGGCGACATGTAGGACGGCGACCCGACCCCCATGATGAATGTCGAGTCACGGTCCATGTTCTTGTTGAGATTGAGCGCCAGGCCAAAATCGACCAGCTTGGGCTCGTCGCCCGCCGCCACCAGGATATTCGCCGGCTTGATGTCACGATGGATGATGCCCTGGCGGTAGGCGCTGTCGAGCGCCATGCAGCACTTGAAGATGATCCCGATCACGCGATGCAGCGGCAGCAGACGGTCGATGCGGGTGTGCTCCTCGAGCGAGAAACCCTGGATGTATTCCATCGCCAGATAAGCGAAATCGTCCTCGACCACGCCCTCGTAAACCTTGGCGATGTTCTGGTGATTGAGGCGCCGGGCAACCATGCCCTCGTTCTGGAACAGCTTGCGAAGGCGGCGCGACATGGCGGCGCAGTCCTTGCCGAAGCGGACGACCTTGACGGCAACCGGCGTGTCGGAATCCGGGCTCACGCAGAGGTAGACCGTGGCGGTCGCCCCCTTGCCCAGTTGCCTGACTACCCGGTACTTGCCGATTTTTTCCATTTGCATCGTGATATTTCAGCAGAGGTTTTCATCGTAGCACGCTGATTGCGTGCCGGTCATCGCCCATCCCCTTCAGAAAGTTTGCAAAAAGCCCTTGAAATACCAAGGGACATCCCCAAGTAGCGGACAACCTTTTTGGAGAAACGCGCATGTCCAACCCGGAAAACGCCCAGGAACCCCTGCTGGGCAACGAACCCGCCACCGAATCGAGCCCCGAACCGGCGGCCGCCGAGCACACCGACACCCTGCCCAGCATCGAAGAACAGTTTCGCCGGCTCGAACTGCAGGCAGCCGAACATTACGACGCCTGGCTGCGTGCCAAGGCGGAAGGCGAAAACATCAGGCGCCGCGCCCAGGAGGATATTTCCAAGGCGCACAAGTTCGCCGTCGAGAAATTCGCCGGCGAACTGCTCGCGGTCAAGGACAGCCTCGAAGCTGCGCTGGCGGTGCCCGAGCAATCCGTCGACAGCTTCAAGGCCGGTGTCGAACTGACCCTGAAGCAACTGGTTTCCGCCTTCGAAAAGAACGCCCTGACCGAAGCGAACCCGATCGGCGAGAAGTTCGATCCGCACAAGCATCAGGCCATCGGCATGGTCGACTCGGAACAGGACGCCAACACTGTGGTCACCGTGCTGCAAAAGGGCTACCTGATCGCCGACCGCGTACTGCGTCCGGCGCTGGTCATGGTTGCCAAGGGCAAATAAAGACTTGAAATCAGGGGCCCAGCCCCCAAATCACGAACATCAGCAATTCACTTTAAGGAAAAAAACATGGGCAAGATCATTGGTATCGACCTCGGCACCACCAACAGCTGCGTCGCCATCATGGAAGGCGGCCAGCCGAAGGTCATCGAAAACTCCGAAGGCGCGCGCACCACGCCGTCCGTCATCGGCTACGCCGAAGACGGCGAAATCCTTTCCGGCGCCCCGGCCAAGCGTCAGGCCGTGACCAACCCGATGAACACGCTGTATGCCGTCAAGCGCCTGATCGGCCGCCGTTTTGAAGAGAAGGAAGTGCAGAAGGACATCGCCCTGATGCCCTACAAGATCGTCAAGGCCGACAACGGCGACGCCTGGGTGCAGGTCCGCGACAAGAAAATCGCCCCGCCGCAGGTTTCCGCCGAAGTCCTGCGCAAGATGAAGAAGACCGCCGAGGACTACCTCGGCGAGGAAGTCACCGAAGCCGTCATCACCGTGCCCGCCTACTTCAACGACAGCCAGCGCCAGGCGACCAAGGACGCCGGCCGCATCGCCGGCCTGGACGTCAAGCGCATCATCAACGAACCTACCGCTGCTGCCCTCGCGTTCGGCATGGACAAGGTGTCCGGCAAGGACAAGAAGATCGCCGTCTATGACCTCGGTGGCGGTACCTTCGACATCTCGATCATCGAAATCGCCGATGTCGATGGCGAAAAGCAGTTCGAAGTGCTGGCCACCAACGGCGACACCTTCCTCGGCGGCGAAGACTTCGACCAGCGTCTGATCGACTACATCATCGACGAATTCAAGAAGGAATCCGGCGTCAACCTGAAGCAGGACGTCCTCGCCCTGCAGCGCCTCAAGGAAGCTGCCGAAAAGGCCAAGATCGAGCTGTCCTCCAGCCAGCAGACCGAAGTCAACCTGCCCTACATCACTGCCGACGCCTCCGGTCCGAAGCATCTGGCCATCAAGATCACCCGCGCCAAGTTCGAGTCGCTGGTCGACGAACTGGTCGAGCGTACCGTCGCCCCGTGTGTCACCGCGCTCAAGGATGCCGGCTGCAAGATCGGCGATATCAACGACGTGATCCTGGTCGGCGGCCAGTCCCGGATGCCCAAGGTGCAGGAGAAGGTCAAGGAAATCTTCGGCAAGGAGCCGCGCAAGGACGTCAATCCTGAT
>DATIUN010000208.1:0-2279 GCA_035466795.1 Azonexus sp.
TGCAGCAAAATGGGTGACGTCAATACGGGCTACGTGTCCGACCACACGAAATGGATCGACGAAGAACTGGCAAAGCATCCGGAGTGGGTCGCAGACCAGAAGGTTGGGCGCGCGCTGTGGTGGGACAAGAAGCAGGATCTGGCGACCGCCGAGCGCAATGCGGCGTCGAAGGTGCCGCAGAAGCCTTACCCCTATGACGTGAATTTCTATACCGAGTAACTGCTTCGTCCGTCGATGACGGAACGGCCGGCCGCGAACCGGCCGTTTTCTTTTGCGGCCTTTGTGGATGCCCAAAATAGCTGACAAATTCAGTCGAGTATTTTAGAATTCGCCCTGTTATCGACTGGGAAATCAGCTTTCATGTTCCGGCATTTGCGTGAGGATATTCGTGCGGTTTTCGACCGCGATCCGGCGGCGCGTACGTTTTGGGAAGTGCTGACCTGCTACCCGGGCATTCATGCGTTGTTCATGTACCGCCTCGCGCACTGGCTGTGGGGGCATCGCCTGCGCTGGCTGGCGCGTTTCAGCGCGCATTTCGCCCGTTTTTTCACCGGTATCGAGATTCACCCGGGAGCGACGATCGGCCGCCGTTTCTTTATCGACCACGGTATGGGCGTGGTGATCGGCGAGACGGCGACGATCGGCGACGATGTCACGATCTATCACGGCGTCACGCTCGGTGGCACCTCGTGGAACAAAGGCAAGCGCCATCCGACGCTCGAGGACGGCGTGGTAGTCGGCGCCGGGGCCAAGGTTCTTGGCCCGATCACGATCGCCGCCGGGGCGCGGGTCGGTTCCAACGCGGTGGTCACCAAGGCGGTGCCGGCGGGCGCCACGGCGGTGGGCAATCCGGCGCGGGTGGTTGACCGTTCCGAGGAAAGCCGCCAGCGTCAGGCGCAGGCCGAGAAACTGGGCTTTTCCGCCTACGCCGTGGCGCTCGATCAGGATGATCCGCTGTCCAAGGCAATCCATGGCCTGCTCGATCATGCCGCCGAAACCGACCGCCGTCTGGCGTCGCTGCTGAAGGAGCTGGAAGCGGCCGGCTTCAAGTGCGACGAGGAGGTGCTGGCGGCCGACCGCTTCGATCCGAATTACCTGAGTAAAATTGTTGACTAATTTGATCAAGTATATATAGTTGACCGCAACAGTAGGTTATTTGCGAAAGGCACAGAATGCGACTCACGACCAAGGGACGTTTTGCGGTGACAGCCATGATGGATCTCGCGCTGCGCGGTGACGACGGCCCGGTGGCGCTGGCCAGCGTCAGCGAACGCCAGAAGATTTCCCTGTCCTACCTCGAGCAGTTGTTCGGCAAGCTGCGCCGCTACAACCTCGTTGACAGCGTGCGCGGTCCGGGCGGCGGCTATTGCATTGCCCGGCCTTTGGATACGGTCACGGTGGCCGATATCGTTCGCGCCGTCGATGAACCGCTCGATGCGACGCAGTGCGGCGGCCGCGAGAACTGCCTGGACGATCATCGCTGCATGACCCACGATTTGTGGGCGGCTTTGAATGCCAAGATGTACGATTATCTCTCCTCGGTAACGCTCGCCGGTCTTGTCGAACGCCAGCTGGCAAAGGAAGCGAAGACCGGTAGCGCCGCGGTCATCGAGGATCGGCGGATCGGTCCGCAACCGCGGACGCGCGCCGCGCGCGACAAGGTTGCCGCAGTCGCCTGAACACAGCCATGTTTCAACCCGTCTATCTCGACCACAATGCCACGACACCGCTCCACCCGGCGGTGCTGGCGGCCATGCTGCCGTGGCTGGAAAGCCGCTTCGGCAACGCCTCGAGTCGCCACGAGTACGGCCGGGCGGCACGCCATGCGATCGATGAGGCACGACAACAGGTGGCGGCTGCGGTCAATGCGCATCCGACCGAGGTGGTGTTCACCAGCGGCGGTAGCGAAGCCAACAACCTCTTTATCAAGGGTGCCGCGGCCTCTTTCAAGCCAGGCTTGCTGGCGGTGAGCGCTATCGAGCATCCGTGCATTCTCAAGCCGGCAGCCCAGTTGGCAAGTAATGGCTGGCAGGTCGAGACGGTTGCGGTCGACAGCGCGGGGAGGGTGAATTCCACTGCCTTCAGCGTTGTTGTCGCGGCGCGCCCCAGACTGGTGTCGATCATGAGCGCCAATAACGAAACCGGGGTTGTTCAGGACGTTGCGGCGCTGGCGACGGCGGCCCGGAGTGCGGGCAGCTGGTTCCATACCGATGCGGTGCAGGCGCTGGGCAAGCAAGCACTCGATTTCCGCGCGCTGAATGCGGCCGGCGTCCATGCCA
>DATIUN010000209.1:0-1798 GCA_035466795.1 Azonexus sp.
CTGAACAGGAAGTTCATCACGTCGCCATCCTTGACGACGTATTCCTTGCCTTCGGCGCGCATCTTGCCCGCGTCCTTGGCGCCCTGCTCGCCCTTGAAGGCGATGAAGTCGTCAAACGCGATGGTCTGGGCGCGGATGTAGCCCTTCTCGAAATCGGTGTGGATCACGCCGGCGGCCTGCGGGCCGGTGTCGCCGACATGGATGGTCCAGGCGCGCACTTCCTTCACCCCGGCGGTGAAGTAGGTTTGCAGGCCGAGCAGCTTGTAGGCGGCGCGGATCAGGCGATTCAAGCCCGGCTCGCTCTGACCGAGTTCTTCGAGGAACATCTGGCGGTCTTCGTCGCTCATTTCGGCCATCTCGGCTTCCATCTTGGCGCTGATGGCGACCACCGGCGCGTTCTGCGACTCGGCATAGGCTTTCAGGCGATCCAGGAACGGGTTGTTCTCGAAACCGTCCTCGGCCACGTTGGCGACAAACATCGCCGGCTTGGCGGTGATCAGGAAAAACTGCTGCAGCAGCGGCAGCTCGTCCTTGCTGAAATCGAGCGTGCGCACCGGCCTGGCTTCGTTCAGCGCGGCCTGGCATTTCTCCAGAATGGCGACCAGCTTGGCCGAGTCCTTGTCGCCGGAGCGGGCGAGCTTGCCGACTCGGTGCAGGGCTTTTTCAACGGCCGCCAGGTCGGCCAGGCACAGTTCGGTCTGGATCACCTCGATGTCGTCAATCGGATCGACCTTGCCGGCGACGTGGATCACGTTGTCGTCTTCAAAGCAGCGCACCACGTTGACAATGGCGTCGGTTTCGCGGATGTGCGCGAGGAACTTGTTGCCCAGGCCTTCGCCGGTGCTCGCGCCAGCGACCAGGCCGGCAATATCGACGAACTCGACAATCGCGCGCTGGACCTTTTGCGGATTGACGATGGCGGACAGCGCGTCCAGCCGCGCGTCGGGCACCTCGACGATGCCGACATTCGGCTCGATGGTGCAGAAAGGGTAGTTTTCTGCCGCGATGCCCGCTTTGGTCAACGCATTGAACAGGGTGGATTTTCCGACGTTGGGCAAGCCAACGATGCCGCACTTCAAACTCATCAATATTCCTTAGAAATCATTACGCCATTGCCCCCGCCGAGCACCAGGAATGTCGTGAAGCGGCCCGACGTGGACTCGCAGGAGGCTTCGAGGCTGAGGACAACCCCGTCCGGGCCTGTGCTTGCACCCGGCTTTGTACCGGGTTTGGCCCGGAAAGAACTGCAGCAATTGTAATGAGTCGTCAAGCCCAAGCTCGCGCGGCGGGCCGCACCGATTCATCCTTTCCCGCCCTTGCGGTCTTCCCAGTCCACCCACGGCACCTGCATGGCCTTGAGATAGCCGCTCACGGCCTGGCCCAGCGTGGCAAAAAAGCGCTGCTCGCCCAGCGTCGAGAAAAGGCCAAACCGCTTGAGTTTGTCCTTGACCGGGTCCTTCATTTCCGCAAAGCACAGCTCGATGCCGGCGGCGCGCAAGGTGCGGTCGAGTTCTTCCAGCACGTCCGCGGCGGTGACATCCACGCTGGTGACCGGCTCGGCGCTGACGACCAGCCAGCGCACGGGCGTTGGCGACGCGGCCACGGCATCCAGCGCATGGTCCCGGAACAGCTCGGCATTGGCAAAGAACAGCGGCGCATCCCAGCGAAACAGCACCAGCCCCGGAATGATGCGGGCGTCCGGGTAGCGGGTGATGTCGTGGTAGCCCTTGACGCCATCGACCCGCCCGAGCACCGCGAAGTGCGGGCGCCAGCCGTCCCACAGGAACTCGATGACGGC
>DATIUN010000210.1:0-3943 GCA_035466795.1 Azonexus sp.
GGGACCGGGCAAGCCCGGCCGCCCCCAGCGCGGGACGACAGGCGGGATTGGACACCATGGCCGGTTGCGGGTCAATGCTGACGCTGCGGCGACCGGCGGAACATGTAGAATCCACCTTTTGATCGCCTCCCGAACTTTCTCCCATGCAGCAATACCACGACCTGATGCGCCACGTGCTGGAAAACGGGCACGACAAGTCTGACCGCACCGGCACTGGCACGCGTTCCGTCTTCGGCTGGCAGATGCGCTTCGACCTCGCCCGCGGCTTTCCGATGGTAACGACCAAGAAGCTGCACCTGAAGTCCATCGTCCATGAACTGTTGTGGTTCCTGCAGGGCGACACCAACATCAAGTACCTGCAGGACAACGGCGTACGCATCTGGGACGAATGGGCCGACGAGCACGGCGACCTCGGCCCGGTCTACGGCAAGCAGTGGCGCCGCTGGGAGACGGCGGACGGCCGCGTGGTCGACCAGATCGCACAACTCGTGACCAGCCTGAAGAAAAATCCCGATTCGCGCCGCCACATCGTTTCCGCCTGGAACCCGGGCGATGTCGACCACATGGCGCTGCCGCCCTGCCACTGCCTGTTCCAGTTCTACGTCGCCGGCGGCAAGCTCTCCTGCCAGCTTTACCAGCGCAGCGCCGACATCTTCCTCGGCGTCCCGTTCAACATCGCCTCCTACGCGCTGCTGACCCTGATGCTGGCGCAGGTCTGCGGCTACCAGCCCGGCGAGTTCGTCCATACCTTCGGCGACGCGCACGTTTATTCCAATCACTTCGAGCAGGCCAGGCTGCAGCTTTCCCGCGCGCCGCGCGCGCTGCCGACGATGTGGATCAATCCTGCGGTCAACGACATTCTTGCCTTCAAATTCGAAGACTTCCGGCTCGACGGCTACGATCCGCACCCGCACATCGCGGCACAGGTAGCGGTCTGAACGCGATGTTCCTCGGCGGCGACCTTGGCGGCACCAAGACCCTGCTGGCGCTGGCCGAGAAGGATGCGGCTGGCGGCATGCGCATCGTCCGCCAGCAACGCTTCGCCAGTGCCGACTTCCCGGACTTCGAGACACTGCTCGACGAATTTCTCGCCGACCGCCCGTCCATCGCCGCCGCGTGCTTCGGTGTCGCCGGGCCGACCGACGGCCGGAACGCCAAGCTCACCTACCTGCCATGGTCGCTGGCGGCAAACGAACTGGAGCGCCGGTTCGCCATTCCGCGCGTCACGCTGGCCAACGATTTTGCCGCCGCTGCCCACGGCTTGACGTTGGTCGAAGCCGAACGGATTCTTACGCTGCACGCCGGCCAGCCGGTCGAACACGCCCCGCGCGTCATCCTCGGCGCCGGCACCGGCCTCGGCGTCGCCGGTCTGGTCTGGCAAGGCAATGGCTACCGGGTCATCGCCGGCGAAGGCGGCCACATCGGCTTCGCGCCGCAAACCGGCGAGCAAGGCGAATTGTGGCGCTGGCTGCTTGAACAGCGTGGCCGGGTGACGACCGAAGACATCGTCTCCGGCCCCGGCCTGGCGCGGATTTATGCCTTTATTTGCGGTCGACCGCGCCCCGAGGGCAGTCCCCTTGGGGGGGAGCAGCCGGAAAAAATCGGCAACGCCGCTCTGGCCGGCAGCGACCCGCTCGCAGTGCAGGCGCTCAATCTCTGGCTCGCCTGTTACGGCGCCTTCGCCGGCGATCTGGCGCTGCACTGGCTGGCGCGCGGCGGCGTCTATCTGGCCGGCGGCATTGCCGCCAAGCTGCTGCCCGGCACCGATGCCAATCCTTTCATCGAGGCCTTTCTCGCCAAGCGCGAACACCGGCACCTCGCGCTGGACATGCCGATCCGCCTGGTGACCGACGAAAGCCTGGGCCTAAGGGGAACGCTGGCGCTCGCCGCCGGCTAAGCCAGCGCCGGTCTTTGTTCGAGGCCGGTAATCGCCGGCAGGAACACCTCGGTCACCAACACTTGTTGCCCGCCAAGGCGATGCCACGAGCGCCGCGCCCACAGATATTTTCCGCTTTCGCCGTGAGCGGCTGCACGCCGGAACAGCGGATGCCGGGCGTCCAGCCGGCAGTACTCGATGGCCCCACGCCGGAATCCCGGCCACGAAAACAGCAGGGAACCCAGCGAACGGCTGCCAAGACGCGACAACCAGCGCGTCAGGCGGCCGTTGTTCGCGGTCGACAGCGTAGTATGGGCAAAAATCACCGGCACCCCGTCGCATTCCAGCACGACCTCGCGCACCCAGGCATTCCGGCGGCCTGGCGACTCATCCGCGAGCGGCGCCGCCTTGCCATAACGCAAAAGGCGCACGCGAAAGTCGCGGCACGCCGCCTGGCAGCGTGCCGTCAGCGAGCCGGACTCGGTCAGCCAGTCACGCAGAGCACGATCCCCCACCCCACCGACGAGGCAGGGATGCCATTGCCGGGCTGCCATTAGCGGGGGCGCGGCGCCTTGTCGAGGCCACCCAGCTTGACCCCGGGCTTGATGCCGCGCTGGGCAAACCAGCCGAGATTCATTTCCAGCGCATAGCGGGCGGGCTGCCGGGCGCAATGGTTGTCCTCGGTCTGCGGCTTCATGTCCTCGATATTGATGATGTAGCCTTCGTCGTCGATGAAGGCGACCGACAGCGGAATCAGTGTGTTGCGCATCCACATGCAATGCGTATTCGGCTGCGTGAAGACGAAGAGCATGCCACGCTGTTGCGGCATCGCCTGGCGGTTCATCAGGCCGACCTGGCGGTTCTGATCGCTGGCGGCGACCTCGGCCTCAATGCGATGGAACCCCGCGTTCAACTCCAGCACCGGCATGGCGTTCTGGGCCCAGGCGGCGCTCAACATCAGCCCGAACAAGGCACCGATAACTGTCCTATTCATTGAATTTTCCTTGTAAATCCATGTAACTGCCTTCGATCTGGCGCCACGCACCGGGCACCAGTCCATTCAGCGTTACCGCCCCGATGGCGGCGCGAATCAAGCGGAGCACAGGATAACCGATCGCTGCCGTCATCCGCCTGACCTGCCGGTTCTTGCCCTCTGCGATGCGGATTTCCAGCCACGAAGTCGGGATCGCGGCGCGGAAGCGGATCGGCGGGTCGCGCGGCCACAAGTTGGCCGGTTCGTCGACCCGGCGCACCTTCGCCGGCTGCGCGATGAAATCGGCGAGTGCGATGCCGGCGCGCAGGCGGTCGAGCGCCGCTTCGTCGGGAATGCCCTCGACCTGAACCCAATAGGTCTTCTCCAGCTTGTGTTTCGGATCGGCGATCTGCGTCTGCAGCTTGCCGTCATCGGTCAGGATCAGCAGACCCTCGCTGTCGGCATCGAGGCGGCCGGCGACATAGACGCCCTTGACCGGAATGAATTCGGCGAGCGCCCGCCACTTGCCCTCCGGCGTGAACTGGCTGAGGACGCCGTAAGGCTTGTTGAGGAAAACGATTCGGGACACGCGCGGGGCTTCAAACGGCAAACCGTGATTTTCGCCCATTTTTGGCGGTCGACCGCAACAGGCCCGGCGTTTTTCAGTGATAGAAGGCGTAGCCGATCAGAATGGCACCGACCAGCCCGACCGCATCGGCGATCAGCCCACCGGCCACGGCGTAGCGGGTCTTGGTGATATTGACGCTGCCGAAATAGACCGCCAGCACGTAGAAAGTCGTCTCGGTCGAGCCCTGGATGATCGCCGCCAACTTGCCCTGGAAGGAATCGACACCGTAAGTCGTCATCACATCCACCATCAGGCCACGCGCGCCGCTGCCGGAGAGCGTCTTCATCAGGCCGACCGGCAGCGCCGGGACGAAATCGTCGTTCAGCCCGAGCGCCAGAACGACGCTGCGGATGCCGCCGATCACGTAGTCCATGCAACCGGTGGTGCGGAACACCGAGATCGCCGCCAGCATGGCGATCAGGTAGGGAATGATCTGCACGGCGACGCCGAAGCCCTCCTTGGCGCC
>DATIUN010000211.1:0-4262 GCA_035466795.1 Azonexus sp.
ATCGGGTTCGCCGGCATGGCCGAGGAACTGGACTGGTAACAGCTTGAGCAGCATGCGTTCGCGGGTCGTGAAACGAGCATGTCCCGCCCGTGCCTCGACGGCATTGCCCAACAAGGCAAGCAGCGCACCGAGCACCTCGAAGCCGGCGGTCTCGATCTCGAGCGCCGGGCGGGCGGTGTAGATCGTTTCCTTGGCCAGCCGCAGGATGGCCTGCAGGGGAACGGCCACCGGCGACTGTTCGAGCAGTTCATCGTCGAATGTCCCGTCGAGAATCGCATCCTCGTTTTCCAGAAAGACCGCTGCCGCACTTTCGAGCAGGCGACCAATGGCTTTGGCGCGCAGATATTCGAGGCGTTCCTTCGGGTCGTGCAAACGGTCGAGACGGCGGCCACTGACCGCGTTGCCGGCGAGGTCGGCGAGCAGGCACTCGGCGTCCTTGTACGGCACGAAGCCAAGGCGCGCCGCGTCTTCCAGATCGACGATCAGGTAGCAGGTGTCGTCGGCCACCTCGACCAGGAAAGCCAGCGGATGGCGGCGCCAGGCGGTATCCGGAATTCGCTCGACGAGACCGGTCGACCGCGCCACTTGCCGGAATGCGGCGGCATCCTGCTGGAAGAAGCCGAATTTCCGGCCGCTCTTGCCGTCGAGTTCAGTATCGACCAATGACGGACGCGGGTATTTCGTGAATGCCGCCAAGACGGCGCTGGTCAGCTGCAAACCGGGGTTGGCCGGATTCTGCAGGCGGGTGACGATGCGGAAGCCCTGGGCGTTGCCCTCGTAGCGCTCGAAATCTGCCCGCTGCGCTGGCGTGAAGGGATGGCGCTCGAGCAGCCCGGAATTGCGGAACCATTCGCGGATGGCATCCTCGCCGGCATGACCGAATGGCGGATTACCGATATCGTGCGCCAGGCAGGCAGCGGCAACGATTGCCCCGAAATCGCCCGACTCGACGTTGCGCAATCCATGGCGGGCGATGATCTCGCGGCCGACGACGGCGCCCAGCGAGCGGCCGACGCAACTGGCCTCGAGACTGTGCGTCAGGCGGGTGCGGACATAGTCGCTTTTCGACAGCGGAAAGACCTGCGTCTTGTCCTTCATGCGCCGGAAGGCGGAGGTGAAGACGATGCGGTCGTAATCCTGTTGGAACGCCGTGCGCTCCGGCGTGCCTGGCGCCTTGCCGGCACCCAGGCGCTCGGCCGACAGCAGCTTTTCCCAAATTTTCCGTTTGCCCATGTTTTTCAAGTTCGGCGATGCGATGGGCTGCGAGTTTACTCTGCTTCGATCACCGCCCGCACATGATCGGGTAAAGGGACCGATTTTCCGGTTTGCGTGTCCATCCACACTACCTTGGCCGCGCCTTCGGCATAAATGCGCTCATCGCCGACCATGCGCATTTCCACATGTGTCAGGAAGCTGGAGCGGCCCGGATGGCTGGCAAAGGTGCGCGCCTCGACCGTGCCCGGATAACTCATCGGAATCAGGAAAGTGCAACTGGCATTGATGATCACCGGCCCGTCACCACCAATACGAACCGGCACTTGCATCGACTCGATCCACTCGACACGTCCCTGTTCCATGAAGCGGAAATAAACGGTGTTGTTGACGTGGCCGTAGGCATCCATGTCGCCCCAGCGTATGGGTATCGTGGTGACGTGAATTAACTTTCTGCGCTGTTCCATATTCCTTGCTTCCCCTCGGGGTTGATAAAAGACCGACCATACTGTACCGTATTGTTAACAGCACGACAATGAATCAGCAAGGAGAACCCATGGAACGCGAAGCGATGGAATTCGACGTCGTCATCGTCGGCGGCGGCCCCGCCGGACTAGCTTCGGCAATTCGCCTGAAACAGATGGCAGTGGAAAAAGGCAGCGATGTTTCGGTCTGCCTGATCGAGAAAGGCGCCGAAATCGGCGCCCATATCCTGTCGGGCGCCGTCATGGATCCGCGTGCACTGAACGAGTTGCTGCCCGACTGGAAACAGGACGGTGCCCCACTCAATGCACCGGTCAGCGAAGACCGCTTTTTCATCCTCTCCGAGAATGACGCCAACCGGGTTTCCAACACTCTGCTGCCGAAGTGTTTCCACAACGAGGGCAACTACGTCATTTCGCTGGGCAATCTTTGTCGCTGGCTTGGCGTGCAGGCCGAGGCGCTCGGCGTCGAAATCTATCCGGGCTTTGCCGGCGCCGAAGTGCTGTTCAATGAAAACGGCGCGGTGAAAGGCGTCGCCACCGGCGACATGGGGCGCCTGCGCGATGGCTCCGAAGGCTCCAATTTCCAGCCCGGCATGGAACTGCTCGGCAAATACACCTTCTTCGCCGAAGGTTGCCGCGGTCACCTCGGAAAGCAACTGGAAGCGCAATTCAGGCTGCGCGACGGCGTCGATCCGCAGACCTATGGCATCGGCATCAAGGAGCTATGGGAAATCAGGCCGGAAAATCACCAGCTCGGCCTCGTCGTCCATAGCGGCGGCTGGCCGATGGAACCCGACACCTACGGTGGCGGCTTCCTCTACCACCTGGAAAACAACCAGGTGGCAGTCGGCCTGGTCATCGGCCTCGGCTATGCCAATCCGCACTTGTCCCCGTTCGAGGAATTCCAGCGCTACAAGACGCATCCGGAAATCAGCAAGTTCCTCGCCGGCGGCAAGCGCATCGCCTATGGCGCCCGCGCACTGACGGCCGGCGGCCTTCAATCGCTGCCCCGGCTGACTTTCCCGGGCGGTGTGCTGGTCGGCGACGATGCCGGTTTCCTCAACGCGGCGCGGATCAAGGGGTCGCACTGCGCGATCAAGTCCGGCATGCTGGCCGCCGAGAGTTGTTTCGCGGCGCTCGCTGCCGTGCGCCAGCACGATGAACTGACGTCCTACCCGGAAGCCTTCAGGAACAGCTGGCTGTATGACGAGCTCTATCGCGCGCGCAATTTCAAGCCATGGATGAACAAGGGCCTCAAGCTGGGCTCGCTGATGTTCGGCATCGACCAGATCGTCTTCGGCGGCAAGGCGCCGTGGACCCTGCACAACAAGACGCCCGACCACGCCAAGCTCAAACCCGCAGCCGAATGCTCGCCGATCGCCTACCCGAAGCCGGACGGCATACTGACCTTCGATCGTCTGTCGTCGGTCTTCCTGTCCTGCACCAACCATGAGGAAGACCAGCCCTGCCACTTGCAGTTGAAGGATACGGCGGTGCCGATCAGCGTCAATCTGGCCAGATACGATGCGCCGGAGCAGCGTTTCTGCCCGGCCGGCGTCTATGAAATCCTGCATGACGAACAAGGCAACAACCCGCGCCTGCAAATAAACGCGCAGAACTGCGTGCATTGCAAGACCTGCGACATCAAGGATCCGACCCAGAACATCAACTGGGTCACACCACAGGGCGGTGAAGGGCCGACCTATCCGAACATGTGATGCTTTATAATTTGCGGGCTAAACCCTCCAGGGAGAACATCAAATGGGCTTTCTCGCCGACAAGAAGATTCTGATCACCGGGCTGCTGTCCAAGCACTCCATTGCCTACGGTATCGCCAAGGCATGCCATCGCGAGGGTGCGCAACTCGCCTTCACCTATCAGAACGAGCGCTTTCTCGACCGGATCACCAAATTTGCCAAGGAATTCGACAGCACGCTGGTTTTCCCGCTCGATGTCAGCAGCGACGAGCAGATTGACAATGTGTTCAGCGAACTCGCCAAGCACTGGGACGGTCTCGATGGCCTGGTTCATTCCATCGCCTTCGCACCGACCGAGGCGATCGAGGGCGACTTCCTGAACGGCATTTCGCGCGAGTCGTTCCGCATCGCCCACGAGATTTCATCGTACAGCTATCCGGCGCTGGCCAAGGCCGCGCGACCGATGATGCAGGGCCGTAAAGGTTCGCTGCTTGCCCTCTCCTACCTCGGCGCCGAGCGCACCATGCCCAACTACAACACCATGGGCCTGGCCAAGGCCAGCCTCGAGGCGGCAACACGCTACCTGGCATTCAGCCTGGGGCCCGAAGGCACTCGTGCCAACGCGATTTCCGCCGGTCCGATCAAGACGCTGGCCGCTTCCGGCATCGGCAACTTCGGCAAGCTGCTCTCCTACAACGCGCACCATGCCCCGCTGCGCCGCAACGTAACCATCGACGAAGTCGGCAACGCCGCCGCCTTCATGCTCTCCGACCTGGCCAGCGGCATCACCGGCGAGATTCTCTACGTCGATGGCGGAATGAATACTACCGCGCTGGGCAACGCGGAGCCGCTGCCCGCCTGAACGCCG
>DATIUN010000212.1:0-3438 GCA_035466795.1 Azonexus sp.
GCGCCGGACAGAGCGGGAAATCGCGCTGGAAATCGTTGAGCAGGCGGAATTCGAGGGCGTCGTCCATCGCCGCCTCAGAAGCCAATGCGCGCAGCGCGCGTGGTGAAGAAAATGCCGGACGGGCTGTCGGCGGCGATTTCCCCGATCCGGGTGAAGGTTGCGGTGTCGTAGATCAGCACCTTGTTGTCGTCGCGTGCGGAAAGCCAGACATTTTCGCCGCGCGGCGTGAATTCCATGTGCAGGATGCCCTTGCCCGGCTCGAAGGCATGGACGACCTTGCTGGCCAGCGTGTCGATGACGTCCATCTTGCTGTTGTCGGGGAAGGCGAAATTGACCCATACCTGGCGCCCGTCCGGCCGCGCCATGACGAACACCGGCTGGCCACGCACCTGAATGCGGCCGACTTCCTTCCAGGTCGCGACGTCGACGACCAACACTTCATGGCGACCGATCGCCGGCAAATAAGCCTTGCCCTGCGCCACCGACCAGCCGCGCAGGTGCGGCATCTTGAACACCGGCAACTTTTCCTGGCCGCGGCCGTAGTTTTCGAGAATCTTGCGCGCGCCCTTTTCCGTCTGCCAGAGGTCGAGCATCGCCACACCGTCCTCGCCGAACAGGCCGGCCAGGAAGTAGCGGCCGTCCGGCGTCACCAGTCCGTCGTAGGGCTGGCTGCCGGCGGGGAAGCGCTGCGTCATCGGTTGTTTCGGGTTGGAAAAATCACTGACCCAGATTTCACCGCCCTCGAACAGCGCGTAGGCGAACTTGTTGCCGGAGGAATCGGCGAGGCCGACGACCTTGGAGAACTTCCCCGGCGCGTATTCGGCCGGCACCGCGGAGAGCAATTCAAGCGTTTCGGCATCGAAGGCCTTGATGCCGCCCGGCGTGTAGTTCTGCGCGACGACGATGCGGCCGTCCTGCGAGATCGAGCCGCCGATGGCATTGCCCGACTGCATCACGCGCTTGACGACCTTCGCCTCCAGCATGTCGATCTTGGTCAGCCCGCCATCGCGGCCGAAGACGAACGCATAGCGGCCATCCCGCGAATAGACGGCGGAGGCGTGCGAGAGATCGCCCAAGCCGCCGATGCGCGCGTAGGGCTGGCGCGTCGTGGTATCGACCAGCGTGACCTGGCCGCTGGCGCGCTCGATGACCAGACCGAGATCGCCAGTGCCACGTACCTGTGGACCGGCGCATGCGCTCAGCAACAGGGCGAACAGGAAACTCAGAATTAGACGCATCACACCCTCAGTCCGGAAAACCGCTCATCAATTTTTGCACAATCCAGCCAGCCTCGGCTTCCGACATGAACTGCTTCCACGGGGGCATCGGCGTCCCCGGGCGGCCGTAGTAAATCGTCGCCACCAGCCCTTCGGCCGGCTTGTCGTGCAAGGCCGCCGGCAACAGCGCCGGACCGAGCCCGCCCTGCAGGGTCATGCCGTGGCATGACCCGCAATCCTGCCGGACCAGTCGCACCAGTTCATTTTGCCGGGCCGCATCGGGCTCGGCGGCCATTGCTGGCTGTGCACTCCCTGCGGTCGGCTCTGCACTCCCTGCGGTCGCGGTCGACGTCAAAAAAAGGGCAAAAACCAGCCTACTCACCAACAATGATCACGCCTTTCATTTCCGGATGCGGTCCACAAGTGTAGGGATATCGGCCCGGCTGCGTAAACTGGCGCTCCCAGCTTTCATCGGGGAACATTCGTTCCGATTCACGCCCGCCTTCCTGCGGAAATACCACCGAATGACTGGTCCGCTTTTCGCGATTGACCCACTTCACCGTATCACCCGCCCGAATGCTGACTTCCGGTGGCGTAAACAGGTACTTCTCGATACTGACCTCGACCGTTTGCCCCGCCAGGGCAGCAAAAGAAACGAGCGCCAGCACCGCAGGCCCCCGTTTCAGTCTTTTCCATCCGGCGACCATCATGAACCCCGGACAGTCATCGCGCTTACTGCTTCGCAGCCTTCACATCGCCATCGGCACCGAGGCCAATGGTCTGACCGAAGGAAACGTGATGGAAACGGCCACCGGCATGGTCGGCATGGATTGCTACGCCGAACGGCACCGCCTTGCCCGGTGCGAGATTGACGCCACCGGCCAGTTTGCGGGTAAAGGTCACGGTATAGGTATCGCCGGACTTGCCGCCTTCGGCCGTCACGCCAGCCTTGCCGCCTTCCATGCTGCGCTTGTCGGTCACCGAACCATCGGCCACCTTGCCACTGCTCGTCCACTGCATCAGGTCCATCGCACCGGCCTTGACGTACTTGGTCTTCTTGTCATCGGCGCCCGGCATGGTGCGCGCATCCTTGTGACAACTTGCCCAGCAACCGGCCTGCTCGGACAGCGGCACCTTGTCGTTCGGGAACATCACGGTGGCCTTGACCTCATTGTCCTTGTCGGATTTGTCGAAACCGCCGGCCGGCGCCTTGAATGTCAGACGGACATAAAGATTGGTCGCATCGTAGGCCGCCTGGACGCCAACCGGGAAGGTCATCGTCTTCGGCGCGCCCTTCGGCTCCAGTTCCTTGCCTGCCAGACGCTTGAGATCGATATCCAGTTTGCCGCCGTCGTTATGGCAGCCTGCACAGGTTTCACCCTTCTTCAGGCCACTGGCGCCACTATGGTCGCTACTCTGCACCCACTCAACCGGTGCAACGCCGGTATGAATGACCGGAATGTTTTTCGTCGGCGCCTTGCTCCAGTCCGGGGCTGCCAGGGCGGACTGTGAACCAATGGCCATCAGGGCGCCCATAACAAACAGTGAAGTCAACTTGCGGTTCATTGCTATCTCCATTCTTTCACGTGAGACGGGGGCTTACGCCCCCGTTCTGATTACATGGTCAGGCGAACGCCAACTTAGTAAATGTCGTGCTGCGTGTTGTAGACGTTGAACTTGCCGGTCGGGGTGATCATCTTCGGATCGGTGATCACCTTCTTGACCTTCAGCGTTGCATCATCATAGACGACGATGGCGGACTGGTCGGTCTTGCCACCCCACAGGGAGATCCAGACTTCCTTGCCGTCAGCCGAGTATTCCGGGTGCACCGCGCGCTTCGTGGCCTTGGTTTCCGGCAGCCCGGAATCCTTGGCGTCGTTGATCACGGCCTTCGGCTTGGACAGGTCGGCCATGTCCCACACGGCAACTGATTCGGCCAGGGTCTTGTCCGGATTCTGCGGCGAATCGGCCCACAGGTGCTTGGACTTCGGATGCGTCTTGACGAACAGGTTGCCCGGCACGTGCTTCACTTCCTGAACGACCTTCCAGTTGTGTTCCTTGAACTTGGCGTTCTTGGCTTCATCGGACGGGGTCGAGATCAGCGTCACGACATCGGCGCCCAAGTGACCCGTCGCCCAGACCGGACCGAACTTCGGATGCGTGAAGTTGGCGCCGCGACCCGGGTGCGGAATCTTCGCGAAATCGACCAGCGCTGCCAGCT
>DATIUN010000213.1:0-7723 GCA_035466795.1 Azonexus sp.
ATCATGGGGCGCAAGACCTGGGAATCGCTGCCGCCGCGCTTCCGCCCGCTACCCGGTCGCCGCAACATCGTCATCAGCCGCCAGGCCCACTACGCCGCCCCCGGCGCCGAACTCGCCGGCTCACTGGAAAATGCCCTGAAACTGGCGTCGAATGCGGCAGTGGTTTTCGTCATTGGGGGCGAGCAGATTTACACGCAGGCAATGGCGGTTGCCGACCGCCTGGAAATCACCGAAGTCGACCTCGAACCCGAGGGCGATGCGTGGTTCCCCGAGATTGCTGCGGTCGACTGGGAAAAAATGCCAAAAACCGAAGGTACCGGCTTTGCCTTTGTGACCTACCACCGACGAGCAGGTTGAAGACTTCACCGCGCAATGGCACGGACGCCTGATTCGCAGGGCTCCAATTTCAGCTCCTCAGGAACCTCATGTCTGCGCCGGAATCACCAACCCATGGTGGTGTAGCAGGGCTTCGAGGTCATGGCTCTCCATCGCGGGGCGGCAATAGAAGCCCTGAAATTCGTCGCAGCCCTCGTCGCGCAGCGAATCGAACTGGCACTGCGCCTCGACGCCTTCCGCGACGACCGTCATCGACAGGCCATGCGCCATGGCGATCACGGCGCGGGTAATCGCCAGATCGTCGCGGCTGTGCGGAAGATGCTTGACGAAGGCACGATCGACCTTGAGGACGTCTACCGGCAACTCTTTCAGGTAGGCGAGCGACGAGTAGCCGGTGCCGAAATCATCGATGGCGAGGCGAACGCCGAGGGCGCGAAGCGATTCGAGCAGCGCGGTGGCCTCGACCATGTTCTTCATGACCGCCGTTTCGGTGATTTCGAATTCGAGCAGGGATGGATCGACGCCGCTGGCCCGTAACGCGCCGGCGACGTGATCGGCCAGCGACGGGTCGGTCAATTGGTTGGTGGAAAGGTTCACGGCAATCGAAAAGTGCGGCAGGCCCGCACGTTGCCAGGCACTGGCCTGTCGGCACGCCTGTTCGATAACCCATTTGCCGAGCGCAATGATGAAGTTGCTGGATTCTGCGACGGGGATGAAGCGGTCAGGCCCGAGCACGCCCAGGGTCGGATGGTGCCAGCGGATCAGCGCTTCGACGCCCAGCAGCTTCCCGGAGCTGAAGGCTATTTTCGGCTGATAGTAGAGGTGGAATTCATTGTTGCGCAGGCCTTCGCGCAACCCCTTCTCGATTTCGAAACGCTCGACGACGCTCTCGCCGAGATCGGCCGAATACTCGGTGACGCGGTTGTGGCCGAGTGCCTTGGCGCGATACATCGCGATGTCGCCATTGGCGAGCAGCGCCGATACATCGGCACCGTCATCAGGGAACACCGCGACACCGATACTGGCCGTCACCGTAACCTCGTGGCCCTGAAGTTGCATCGGTTCGGCAATCGCGGCGAGCAGCTTCGAGGCCAGCAGTTGCAAGCCGACCCGGTCAGAGACGCTTTCGATCATCACGACGAATTCGTCGCCGCCGAGCCGTGCCACCAGGTCACTTTGGCGAACCCGCGCGCGCAGGCGCTGGGCGATTTCACGCAACAGTTGATCCCCGGTCGCATGGCCAAGGGAATCGTTGACCGACTTGAAACCATCGAGGTCGATGAAATAGATGGCCAGCCCCTCGTCGTTGCGCCGCGCCCTGCTGACTGCATGCTCGAGCGCGTCGCTCAGCGAGGCGCGGTTATGCAGGCCGGTCAGCGAATCGTGCGTCGCCATATCCTGAATGGTTCCCAGCGCATTGACCAGTTCCGCGTTGGCGCGCAGGATGCGCGCCCGCATTGCGCCGATGCGCGCGCCCATCCACGCGAATGGCGGAAGCAGCAGCGCCAGCCAGATCCACTGATACCATTCGATGAAAACATCGACCTTGTCAGGCTTCAAACTCATCAGCAGGTTGATCACCAGCGCGTACCCGGCCAGCATGAACAGCGTGGTGGTACCGAAATCGCGAGGCTTGAAACGGAATACGCCGAGCAGCATCACGACCAGGCACCAGACCAGCACCAGACTGCGGTCGCGCTCGAAGTGAAAGGCAACGAACATGATCACCGTGATCGCCGCCAGCGTCTGCGCGAGCGTCAGGGCCGGGTCGGCGAAGCGCTGGTTGAATTTAAGCTTGAACGCGGCAAGCAGCGCCAGGTTTACGATGGCGATCAGCACGACGCTGGCAAGCAGGCCGCGCAGGCCGATCAACCCGGCAGCATGGCCAAGGAACAGCAGCAATGAGCCAACCAGATAGGCGCCCACGCCAAGCATGAAGCCGCGCCAGCATTTGTCAGCGTGCGGTCCGCCAGAAATTTTCGCGAGGAGGTCGATGAGATTCCCCTTTCGTTATTCTCTTCCAATCCCGAGCACATCGGCAGATGGAAGATTTCTCATGAGCATACCAAAAAGGGGATTCAACCGTGCAAGGCAAAATTCGCCGGACCCTGCACCCCCTGAGATGACGGGCAACTTGCCGGCATTGTCACGGTCGACATGCAAACGGGCCGGAATCCGAAGGGGTCCCCTTTGTCTCCTTCGTTACCTACCGCCGATGGCGGCGATCAGACGACGCAATCCACGTAGTAGGTGCCGTCCTCGCCCTTGACCAGGCCGTGCACGTCGGTCTCGAAACCGGGGAAGGATGCGTTGAATTCACGGGCAAATTTCAGGTAGTTGCAGATCGTCCGGTTGAAGCGCTCGCCAGGAATCAGCAGCGGAATGCCCGGCGGGTAGGGCGTCAGCAGCACCGCTGTCACCCGGCCTTCGAGCGCATCGACCGGCACGCGCTCGATCTCGCGGTGCGCCATCTTGGCGAAGGCATCGGCCGGGCGCATGGCCGGCACCATGTCCGACAAATACATTTCAGTGGTCAGGCGGGCGACGTCGTTCTGCTTGTAAACGCTGTGAATCTGGGTACACAGGTCGCGCAGGCCGACCCGCTCGTAGCGCGGGTTCTTCTGCACGAACTCGGGCAGCACCTTCCACAGCGGCTGATTCTTGTCGTAATCGTCCTTGAACTGCTGCAACGCGGTGACCAGCGTGTTCCAGCGGCCCTTGGTGATACCGATGGTAAACATGATGAAAAAGCTGTAGAGGCCGCACTTCTCGACGATGACGCCGTGTTCGGCGAGGTACTTGGTGACGATCGCCGCCGGGATGCCGAATTCGTCGGCAAAATCGCCATCGACGTCGAGGCCGGGGGTGATGATGGTCGCCTTGATCGGGTCGAGCATGTTGAAGCCGTCAGCCAAATTGTTGAAGCCGTGCCAGCGCTCGCCTGGCTTGAGCATCCACGCCTCGCGCTCCTCGATACCTTCTTCGGAAAGATCGTCCGGCCCCCAGACCTTGAACCACCAGTCGACGCCCCATTCTTCGTCCACCTTGCGCATGGCGCGGCGAAAGTCGAGGGCTTCGGCGATCGACTCCTCGACTAGCGCCGTGCCGCCCGGCGCTTCCATCATCGCTGCAGCAACGTCGCACGAGGCGATGATCGCGTACTGTGGCGAGGTCGAGGTATGCATCAGGTAAGCTTCGTTGAAGATGTCGCGGTCGAGCTTATAGTTTTCGGCATCCTGCACCAGGATTTGCGAAGCCTGACTCAAGCCGGCCAGCAGCTTGTGGGTCGACTGCGTCGAAAAGATCATCGATTCCTTGCAGCGTGGCCGGTCGGCGCCGATGGCGTGGTAATCGCCATAGAAATCGTGGAAGGCGGCATGCGGCAGCCAGGCTTCGTCGAAATGCAGGGTATCGATCCTGCCGTCCAGTTCCTGCTTGATGTCCTCGACGTTGTAGAGGATGCCGTCGTAGGTCGACTGGGTGATCGTCAGGACGCGCGGCTTGGCGGTCTTGTCGGTGATGAACGGGTTGGCGGCGATCTTCTTCTGGATGCTTTCCCAGGCGAACTCGCTCTTCGGGATCGGCCCGATGATGCCGAAATTGTTGCGGGTCGGCATCAGGAAGACCGGGATCGCGCCGGTCATCATGATGGCGTGCAGGATGGACTTGTGGCAGTTGCGGTCGACGACGACGATGTCGCCCGGGGCGACGGTCGAGTGCCAGACGATCTTGTTCGAGGTCGAGGTGCCGTTGGTGACGAAATACAGGTGGTCAGCATTGAAGATGCGCGCCGCATTGCGCTCTGAGGCGGCGACCGGGCCGGTATGGTCGAGCAGCTGGCCGAGCTCTTCAACCGCATTGCAGACGTCAGCGCGCAGCATGTTCTCACCGAAAAACTGGTGGAACATCTGGCCAACCGGCGACTTCAGGAAGGCGACGCCGCCCGAATGTCCGGGGCAGTGCCAGGAATAGGAACCGTCGGCGGCGTAATGAACCAGCGCGCGGAAGAAGGGCGGTGGCAGCGAGGCCAGATAGGCCTTGGCTTCACGCTTGACGTTGCGGGCGATAAATTCCGGCGTGTCTTCATGCATGTGGATGAAGCCATGCAGTTCACGCAGGATGTCGTTCGGGATGTGGCGGCTGGTGCGTGTTTCGCCATGCAGAAAGATCGGAATCTCGGCATTCTTATGGCGGATTTCCTCGACGAAGGCACGCAATTCGGCGAGAGTCTCTTCCGGCTCCATGGCCAGCTCTTCGTCGTCGATCGACAGGATGAAGGCCGAGGCGCGACTTTGCTGCTGCGCGAAGGAGGTCAGGTCGCCATAGCTGGTGACCCCCAGCACTTCCAGACCCTCCTTCTCCATGGCATCGGCCAGTGCCCGGATGCCAAGACCGGAGGCGTTCTCCGACCGAAAGTCTTCGTCGATGATGATGATCGGGAAGTGAAAGCGCATGTTGAATCCTTGAAATGCAGCGACCCGCCGCAGCGGGTCACAGAATAAGACTTTTTCGTTACTTCGCTACAAAAATGCGGACGTCAGATGGTCGGCAGGGTCACGCCGACCTGGCCCTGATATGTGCCGCCGCGGTCCTTGTACGAGGTTTCGCAGATTTCGTCGGACTCGAAGAACAGCACCTGGGCGCAGCCTTCGCCGGCGTAGATCTTGGCCGGCAGCGGCGTGGTGTTGGAGAACTCGAGCGTCACGTAGCCTTCCCATTCCGGTTCGAACGGCGTCACATTGACGATGATGCCGCAACGCGCGTAGGTCGATTTGCCCAGGCACACCGTCAGCACCGAACGCGGAATGCGGAAGTATTCCAGGGTGCGGGCCAGCGCAAAGGAGTTCGGCGGAATGATACAGACGTCGGACTCGATCTCGACGAAGGATTTCGGATCGAAATTCTTCGGGTCGACCACGGTCGAGTTGATGTTGGTGAATACCTTGAATTCGCGGGCACAGCGGATATCGTAACCGTAGCTCGAAGTGCCGTAGGAAACGATCTTCTGGCCATTGACCTCGCGCACGAGCTCCGGCGAAAACGGCTCGATCATGCCGTGCTCTGCCGCCATGCGGCGTATCCACTTGTCTGATTTGATGGCCATTTTTCCCTGCTGCGGTCGACAAAAATAAAGGCGGGATTTTACCCGCCTTTAGGGGTGGTATTTACAAAAAACTTAGGTGTTCTGCACGACGATGCTCGGGAACTTGGAGGTCATGTCCTTGGCTTTCTGGGCGATCTTCACCGCCACGCGCCGCGCGATGCTGCGATAGATCTCCGCCGTGCGCGAATCCGGCGCGCCGACCACGGTCGGCTTGCCGGTGTCGGTCATCTCGCGGATGGCCATTTCGAGCGGCAGGCTGCCAAGGAAATCGACGTCGTAATCCTTGCCCATGCGCTCGCCGCCGCCCTGGCCGAAGATGTGCTCTTCGTGGCCGCACTTCGAGCAGATGTGGATGCTCATGTTCTCGACGATGCCGAGGATCGGGATGTTGACCTTCTCGAACATCTTGAGGCCCTTGCGCGCATCGATCAGCGCGATGTCCTGCGGCGTCGTGACGATCACCGCGCCGGTCACCGGCACCTTCTGGGCCAGCGACAGTTGGATGTCGCCGGTACCCGGCGGCATATCGACGATCAGGTAATCGACATCGCGCCAGTTGGTCTGGCTGATCAACTGGTCGAGCGCCTGGGCCACCATCGGGCCGCGCCAGACCATCGGCGTCTCGACATCGACCATGAAACCGATCGACATCGCCTGCAGGCCATAGGCTTCCAGCGGTTCCATGTTCTCGCCGTCCTTCGATTCAGGTTGCTGGCCGGCCAGCCCGAGCATTTGCGGCTGCGACGGGCCGTAGATGTCGGCATCCAGAATGCCGACGCTGGCGCCTTCCTGGGCCAGGGCCAGCGCGAGATTGACGGCGGTCGTGCTCTTGCCGACGCCGCCCTTGCCGGAAGCGATGGCGATGATGTTCTTGACGCCCGGCACCAGCTTGACGCCCATCTGGACCGAATGGGCGACGATCTTCGAATAGACGTTGGCCGACACGTTGCCGACACCCGGCACGGCGCGCACGGCGGCGAGAACCTGCTTGCGGATTCCGTCGAACTGGGTCTTGGCGGGATAGCCGAGTTCGATGTCGAAGGAAACGTCGTTACCGTCGAACTTGATGTTCTTGAGCGACTTGCCGGCGACGAAATCCTTGCCGGTATTGGGGTCGACCGCAGCAGCGAGGGCGGTTTTGATCTGCTCTTCTGAAAGACTCATGAAAACTCCGGGTTGGTTTGGTTGGGATGGGGTAGCCGGGTAATACCCGAGCAATTTTGTCTAGTATACCGCAAACCCCGATTATCGTTGTGCTCGCGGTAAAATTGCGGTTTATTTTCGATTTGGCCACACCATGCCGCGCAAGATCCTCGTCACCTCAGCACTGCCCTACGCCAACGGCGCCATTCACCTCGGCCACCTGGTCGAATACATCCAGACCGATATCTGGGTGCGCTTCCAGAAAATGGCCGGCAACGAGTGCTGGTACGTCTGTGCCGACGACACGCACGGCACGCCGATCATGCTGCGCGCCGAGAAGGAAGGCATCACGCCGGAACAACTGATCGCCCGCGTGCATGGCGAGCATTCCCGCGATTTCGCCGGCTTCGGAGTCGGGTTCGACAACTACTACACGACCCATTCCGACGAAACCCGTGATTGCGCCAACGACATCTACCTCAAGCTGCGCGCCGCCGGCCTGATCGAAATCCGCACCATCGAGCAGTACTACGACCCGGTCAAGCAGCTGTTCCTGCCCGACCGCTTCATCAAGGGCGAGTGCCCGAAGTGCCACGCCAGGGACCAGTACGGCGACAATTGCGAGGTCTGCGGCGCCGCCTATGCGCCGACCGACCTGATCGAGCCGTACTCGGCGGTTTCCGGTGCCAAGCCCGAACTGCGCACTTCCGAACACTACTTCTTCAAGCTTTCCGACCCGCGCTGCGAAGCCTTCCTGCGCCGGTACACGAGCCGGGAGAACGGCGTGTTGCAAGCCGAAGCCGCCAACAAGATGCAGGAATGGCTGGGCGCCCCCGGCGAAAACAAGCTGACCGACTGGGACATTTCGCGCGACGCGCCCTACTTCGGCTTCGAGATTCCCGATGCGCCGGGCAAGTACTACTACGTCTGGCTCGATGCGCCGATCGGCTACATGGGTTCGTTCAAGAACCTCTGCGCCCGCAACGGCCTCGACTTCAACGAATGGTTCAAGGCGGATTCGACGACCGAGTTGTACCACTTCATCGGCAAGGACATCCTCTATTTCCACGCGCTGTTCTGGCCGGCCGAACTGGCCCATGCCGGCTACCGCACGCCGACCAGAATCTTCGCGCACGGCTT
>DATIUN010000214.1:0-3477 GCA_035466795.1 Azonexus sp.
CAGCTTCCTGCACATCTCCAAGGCCGAGATCGACCTGCCGGCCGATACCGACCCCTACGCCCCGGAGGTCTACGCCAAATCCGCGGAAAATTTCCAGCGGCTGATCGCCGACCGCATCCTGATCCGCGATGCGACGCCGTGCTATTACGCCTACCGGATGACCATGGGCGGTCATATCCAGACCGGCCTCGTGGCCGCCGCCTCGGTCGCCGACTACGACAGCAACCGCATCCGCAAGCATGAGTTCACCCGCCCCGACAAGGAAGACGACCGCGTCCGCCAGATCGAGGCGCTGTCCGCCCAGACCGGACCGGTGCTCCTGGCGTATCCCGACTCGGCGGTGGCGGATGACCTCATCGCTCGCTGGGCTAGCGCTCATGACCCTGTCGCCGACGTCACGGCCGATGGCGTGCGCCACACCGTCTGGCTGATCGACGATGCAGCGGCGATCGCTGCCCTGAGCGCCACCTTCGACGCCATGCCCAATCTCTACATCGCCGACGGCCACCACCGCTCGGCGGCGGCCTCCCGGGTCGCCGCCAACCGCCGGACCGCTGGCGCCGGCCATTTCCTGTCCGTGATCTTTCCGGCGCACCAGATGCGCATCATGGATTACAACCGGGTGGTGCGCGACCTGAACGGAATGACCCCTGCCGACTTCCTGGCGCGGGTCGGCGAACGCTTTGTCGTCAGCCCGGCGACCGGCGGCGTAAAGCCGGAAAAACCGGGTGTGGTCGGCATGTACCTGGCCGGACGCTGGTACCGTCTGGAAATCGATCCGAACCTGATTCCCGCCGCTGACCCGGTGCGCCGGCTCGATGTCAGCCTGCTGTCCGACCAGTTGCTGGCCCCCATACTCGGGATCGGCGACCTGCGCCGCGACAAGCGCATCGATTTCGTCGGCGGCATTCGCGGTCAGGCGGAACTGGAGCGGCGCGTCGATAGCGGCGAAATGGCCGTCGCTTTCGCCATGCACGCCACGCGGATGAGCGACCTGATGGCGGTTGCCGATTCGGGCCAGGTCATGCCCCCGAAATCCACCTGGTTCGAGCCGAAGCTGGCCGACGGGCTGGTTTCCCACATCATCGACTCGCTGTAAATCAGCCTGACCGGTTTTTGCCCGGTTTCCGCGGTCGACCGCGGCAACCGGGCGATTCGGTCAATGGAGGTCGACGGCGTGTTGCTTCAGTGCTTCCAGCGGCACGATTTCCAGCGCCGCCTGATTGGTCGAATTCAATGAGACGCGCGGCGCCTTGCCGGCCTTGAACGCTTCCAGCCAGCGCGCGGCGCACAGGCACCAGCGCTGACCCGGTTCGAGGCCGGGAAAATCGAATTCCGGGCGCGGCGTCGACAGGTCGTTGCCACGCGCCTTCGAGAATTCGAGGAATTCGGCGGTCAACACGACGCAGACGGTGTGGCTGCCCAGATCATCTTCCGAGGTATTGCAGCAGCCATCGCGGAAAAAGCCGGTCAGCGGCCGGTCGGAACAGGTCAGCAGCGGTCCGCCGAGTACATTCAGCTGGCTGCCACGGCCGGGGAAGTCACGGGCTTTCATACGCCGGCTTTCACGACACTTCGTCGATCCAGGCCTGCTGGATGGCTTCGAGAACCTTCTCGCCGCTGTGCTTGGGATCGTCGTCGAAGCCGGGCAGCGCCATCACCCAGTCGCGCAGATCGACAAAATTGATCTTAAGCGGGTCTTTGTCGGGATGCGCCTCGCTCAGTTCGATGGCGATATCGTTGATGTCGGTCCATTTCATTTGCGGTGGCCCTCCTTCGCCATGTTGATGCTGTATTTCGGAATTTCGACGACCAGCGGCGTCGACCGCACGATGGCCTGACAGCCGAGGCGCGAATTGGGCTCCAGCCCCCAGGCCTTGTCAAGCAGGTCTTCCTCGATTTCCTCCGCCGGGTCAAGCGAGTCGAAACCCTCGCGCACGATCACATGACAGGTCGTGCAGGCGCAGGACATTTCGCAGGCGTGGTCGAGTTCGACACCGTTTTCCAGCAGGGTTTCGCAGATGGACTTGCCTTCTTCCGCCTCGATGACCGCGCCATCCGGGCAATTTTCCGGGTGCGGCAACACGATCAGTTGCGTCATGCCTCTTCTCCCAATTTGATATCCGCCACCTTGCGGCCGGCCAGCGCGCGATTGACGCTCTGATTCATGCGGCGATGCGCGAATTCCTGGGTTTCGAAGCCCAGATCGTCCATTGCCAGGTTGATCAGGCGACGGTTGTCGCCGGCCATGGCGACGCGAAGTTTATCGATGGCGTCGGTGATTTTCGTCGCTTCGGCCGCGCTCAGCAGGTGCGGATCCTCCTTGAGCGCCGCCTCGGTCGCCTCCATCATGCGCTGCGCCTCGACCTGCGCTTCCTTGAGCGCGCGGTTGATCGCGTCGTCCTTGGCATGGGCCATCGAATCCCTGAGCATGTCGGCGATTTCGTCGTCGGAGAGCCCGTAGGACGGCTTGACGACGACGCTGGATTCGACCCCAGTCGTCTGCTCGCGCGCCGCCACCGACAGCAGGCCGTCGGCGTCGACCTGGAAGGTGACGCGAATGCGCGCCGCGCCCGCCACCATCGGCGGAATGCCGCGCAGTTCGAAACGCGCCAGCGAACGGCAGTCGCTGACCAGTTCGCGTTCACCCTGAACGACATGGATCGCCATCGCCGTCTGGCCATCCTTGAAAGTCGTGAATTCCTGGGCGCGCGCGGTCGGAATGGTCGAATTGCGCGGAATCACCTTTTCGGTCAGCCCGCCCATCATCTCCAGCCCGAGCGACAGCGGAATCACGTCGAGCAGCAGCCAGTCGTCCCGCCCGGTCTTGTTGCCAACCAGCAGGTTGGCCTGGGTCGCCGCGCCGAGGGCGACGACCTTGTCCGGGTCGAGATTGGTCAGCGGTTCCTGGCGGAAGAAATCGCCAACCGCCTTCTGGACCTGCGGCATCCGTGTCGCGCCGCCAACCATGACGACGCCCTTGACGTCTTCGACGCGCAGACCGGCATCGCGCAGCGCCTTCTTGACCGGCTGCATGGTCTTGGAAATCAGGGTCTGGGCGATTTCGGCGAAAGTCGCGACATCGAGCTTGACGTCGACCATTTCGCCGGTCGCCAGGCGCGCCGTAATCGGCGCTTCCGGGTTGATGGTCAGGAACTCCTTGGCTTCACGGCAGCGCATCATCAGCAGACGCGCATCTTCCGGCGACAGCGGCTGCAGTCTGGCCTGCTCGATGACCCAGCAGAAGATGCGGTGGTCGAAGTCGTCGCCGCCGAGCGCCGAGTCGCCGCCGGTGGACATCACCTCGAAAACGCCTTTGGTCAGCTTGAGGATGGAAATGTCGAAGGTTCCGCCGCCGAGGTCATAGACCGCGTAGATGCCTTCGGCCGCGTTGTCGAGACCGTAGGCGATGGCGGCGGCGGTCGGTTCGTTCAACAGGCGCAGCACATTGAGGCCGGCGAGACGTGCGGCATCCTT
>DATIUN010000215.1:0-1538 GCA_035466795.1 Azonexus sp.
CGGGCGGGCTCGATCGGCCTGCTGATCCTCGGGTTCACGTTGTTGCGGCTGTTGCTGGCGGCGCTCGTGCCGCTGTTGCCGCAAGAGGCTTATTACTGGACCTGGAGCCGTTACCCGGACTGGTCGTACTTCGACCATCCGCCGCTGGCCAGCTACAGCATCGCGCTGACCACCGCAGTATTCGGGCAGACCGCGTTCGGCATCAAATCGGCAGCAGTGCTCTGGTCGCTCGGTTGGAACATATTGTGGGCCAAGCTGATTCTCGACATGTTCGGCGACCGCCGGCTGGCCTTCTGGTCTCTGGCGGCGCTCAACCTCACCATCGTTTACGAGGTGCTGGGATTCGGCCCGACGCCCGACGGTCCCTTGCTGTTCGCCTGGGTCGGCACGATCTGGGCGGTATGGCGCCTGAGCGCCACTGGCGACGGACGCTGGTGGTTCGTGGCCGGCGCGTTCATGGGCCTTTCGTGGCTCGGCAAATATTCCGGCGCGCTGCTCGGCCCGATCGTCCTGCTCTATCTGCTGACCTCGCCTCGCCTCCGCTTCTGGCTCGCGAAGCCGCAACCTTACCTGGCCTTCCTGCTGGCCATCCTGGTGTTTTCCCCGGTGCTGATCTGGAATTCCCAGCACGAATGGGTTTCCCTCGCCTTCCAGAGCAGTCGCCGGCTGGGGGAAATGAGTGGCTTCAAGCCGCAATACTTCCTGATGCTGGCGGCGCAGCAACTGCTCATCGTCACCCCTTACCTGTTCGTGTTGGCAATCGCCGCGCTGGTACGCGAGTCGCGCGGATGGCTCACCCGGGGTATCGACGATCCGGCGCGCCTGTTGCTGATCAGCGGCGCGTTTCCCCTGCTGTTGTTCGCCGCGTTCAGTTTCCGCTCCATTGTCAAGATCAACTGGCTGGCACCGGCCTTCTGGCCCCTGATCGTTCTCGGTATTCGCCATCTCCTGGCGCAGGGTGGCCGGGAACGGCGGATGGCCTGGGGGCTGGCATCGTCGGCTGCCGTGCTGGCGATCGGCGCCGCTGTTTCGCTGATCCCGAACCTGCCGGTCCCGGGCGACCTCAACAGCTGGAGCGGCTTCAAGGAGGCGGCGACGCGGGTCGACCGGCTGGAGGCGTCACTGAAGGCCGCAGGCAAGGAGAGCTTCGTGTTTTCTCCGCATTACAAGCTCAGTTCGCTGATCTGGTTTCACCGCGCCGGGCAGGGGCGAACCTACGCCCAGGACATCTATGGCGAAAAGGCGCTTGAATACGACTATTTTCCGGACGATCGCGACCTGAAGGGGGCGACCGGAATTCTCGTCATGTCGGACCAGAATCAGTCGAAACTCGATCTCGATCGTCTCAAGGCCCACTTCGATACCGTTGAACTGGTCGATGTCGTGGAGACGGCGTCCGCAGGGAAGACCGTTCGCCGCATCGAGCTGTACCAGGGAACGAACTACAAGGGCCGGCCGCCAAGAGCGCGGCTTGTGACCCAATAAAGGGATTTTAATGCCGCAATTATCCATTGTCGTACCTACCTTCAACGAGGCCG
>DATIUN010000216.1:0-2577 GCA_035466795.1 Azonexus sp.
CGGCATGCTTCCCTGAAAAATCAATGGGTAAGAACCGTTTGTGCAGGTGCGTTCTCGGCGTTGGCCGTGACGCCAGCGTTTTCGGCGACCTGATCGGGCAGGGGCTCGGGGTTGCGTTCGAGCGCCCGTTCCAGAACCTGATCGATCCATTTGACCGGCACGATCTCGATCTTGTTCTTGATGTTATCCGGGATTTCGGTGAGGTCCTTGACGTTCTCAGAGGGGATCAATGCCGTCTTGATGCCGCCACGGACCGCGGCCAGCAGCTTTTCCTTGAGGCCGCCGATGGCCAGGACTTCGCCGCGCAGGGTGATCTCGCCGGTCATGCAGACGTCGCAACGGACCGGAATGCCGGTGTAGGCCGACACCAGCGCGGTGGTCATGGCGATGCCCGCCGATGGGCCGTCCTTGGGCGTGGCGCCTTCCGGGACGTGGATGTGGATATCGGTCTTTTCGAAGGCCTCATCCTTGATGCCCAGGCGGCGCGCGCGCGCCCGGACAACCGAACGGGCGGCTTCGACCGATTCCTTCATGACGTCACCCAGCGAGCCGGTGCGCAGGATGTTGCCCTTGCCCGGCATGTTGGCGCATTCGATGGTCAGCAGTTCGCCGCCGACCTCGGTCCACGCAAGGCCGGTGACCTGGCCGACCTGGTTCTCCTTTTCGGCCATGCCGAAGGTGTAGCGGCGGACGCCGAGGAATTTGTCGAGATTTCTGGCGTTGACCGCAATCTTGGTATCGCGCTTCTTGAGCACCAGCGTCTTGACCACCTTGCGGCAGATCTTCGAGATCTCGCGCTCAAGGGCCCGCACGCCGGCTTCCCGGGTGTAGTAGCGGACGATGTCGCGCAGGGCGCTCTCGGCCACGGCCAGTTCGGTCTTCTTCAGTCCGTTGTTCTTCATCTGCTTGGGCAGCAGATAGCGCATGCCGATATTGACCTTCTCGTCTTCCGTGTAGCCCGAGAGACGGATGACCTCCATGCGGTCGAGCAACGGCGCCGGGATGTTCATCGTGTTGGCGGTGGCAACGAACATCACGTCGGAGAGGTCGAAATCAACCTCGACGTAGTGATCCTGGAAGGTATGGTTCTGTTCCGGATCGAGCACTTCGAGCAGCGCCGAGGAGGGGTCGCCGCGGAAATCCTGGCCAAGCTTGTCCACTTCATCGAGCAGGAAGAGCGGGTTGCGCACGCCGACCTTGGTCAGGCTGCTCAGAATCTTGCCCGGCATCGAACCGATGTAGGTCCGGCGATGGCCGCGAATTTCGGCTTCGTCGCGCACGCCGCCGAGCGCCATGCGGATGAACTTGCGGTTGGTCGCCTTGGCGATCGACTGGCCGAGCGAAGTCTTGCCGACGCCCGGGGGGCCGACCAGGCAGAGGATCGGGGCCTTGACCTTGTCAACACGCTGCTGCACCGCGAGATACTCGACGATGCGCTCCTTGACCTTGTCCAGGCCATAATGGTCGGTGTCGAGAACCTTTTCCGCCTCGCGCAGATCCTTGCTGATGCGCGTCTTCTTGCGCCACGGCAGGCCGACCAGCGTCTCAATGAAGTTGCGGACGACGGTGGCTTCGGCCGACATCGGCGACATCAGGCGCAGCTTCTTGAGCTCGCTCTGCGCCTTGGCCAGGCCTTCCTTGCTCATGCCGGCAGCCTTGATCTTCTTGTCCAGTTCCTCGAGGTCGGCGCCTTCCTCGCCTTCGCCGAGTTCTTTCTGGATCGCCTTGACCTGCTCGTTCAGGTAGTACTCGCGCTGGCTCTTTTCCATCTGGCGCTTGACGCGGCCACGGATGCGCTTTTCGACCTGGAGGATGTCGATTTCCGATTCGAGCTGCGAGAGCAGGCGATCGATGCGGTCGCGGATGCTTTCCATCTCCAGCACTTCCTGCTTCTGCTCCAGCTTGAGCGGCAGGTGGGCGGCGATGGTGTCGGCCAGACGGCCGGCATCCTCGATGCCGGCAATCGACGACAGAACCTCAGGCGGAATTTTCTTGTTCAGTTTGACGAACTGGTCGAACTGGGCGACCACGGCGCGGCGCATGGCCTCGATCTCGTGATCCTCGACCCCGGGTTGCGGTAGCGGGACGGCGGTCGCCATGAATACCGAGGATTGCACCTCGATGGCGTCGACGCGGGCGCGCTGCGTACCTTCGACCAGCACCTTGACGGTGCCGTCGGGCAACTTGAGCATTTGCAGGATGTTGGCGAGGCAGCCGATGCGGTAGAGATCCTCCGGCTCCGGCTCGTCCTTGGCGGCCGATTTCTGAGCCAGCAGCAGGATGTTCTTGCCGCCTTCCATTGCCATCTCGAGGGCCTTGATTGATTTCGGGCGACCAACGAAGAGCTGAATGACCATGTGCGGGAAGACGACCACGTCGCGCAACGGCAACAGCGGCAGTTCGAGGGTTTCCGGAAGGGTGTTGGGGTTCGACATTACGACGCCTTTGAAATAGGTATGAGCCCCCTACTTGGGGGCGGGAAACCGCAATTCAAGCCCCGGTTCAGTTTGAACCGGAGACCTTCGGCTGATCGGCGAAAATGAGCAGGGGCGGGGTGTCGCCGGCGATCATGTTTTC
>DATIUN010000217.1:0-2161 GCA_035466795.1 Azonexus sp.
GCTGCAAAAGGCGCTGGTCGAGACGATTACGCCGCCGGTTCCCAAGGAATCATCGAGCTGGCTTGACCGCGTTGTCGAAAAATACAAGAAAGCCGGCCGATGAGATTCACGATCTACCAGGAAAGCCGCCAGGGAGGGCGCTCCAACAACGAGGACCGGACCACCTACTGCTACTCGCGCGAAGCCCTGCTGATCGTGGTCGCCGACGGCATGGGCGGCCATCACTATGGCGAGATCGCCGCCCAGATCGCTGTCCAGACGCTGGCCGACAACTTTCAGCGCGAGGCCCGGCCGACCCTGGTCGATCCTTTCCGCTTCCTGCAAAAGGGCATGACCAATGCCCATCACGCCATCCTCGACTTCGCCGAGCGTCACAAGCTCCCGGACACGCCGCGCACCACCTGCGTCGCCTGCCTCGTCCAGGACAACGTGGCCTACTGGGCGCACGCCGGCGACTCCCGGCTGTTCCTGATGCGCGGCGGCAAGGTCGTCGCCCAGACTCGGGACCATTCGCGGATCCGCATCCTGATCGAGGAAGGGCTGCTTTCGGAGGCGCGGGCGGCTACCCACCCGGACCGCAACAAGATCTACAGTTGCCTGGGCAGCCCGACGCCCCCGGAAATCGAATTTTCGCGCAAGACACCGCTCAACCATGGCGACATCCTGCTGCTGTGCACCGACGGCCTGTGGGGCGAGATTCCCGGTGACACCATGGCCCAGGCGCTCAAGGGCAGCAATATCGTCCACACCGTGCCGATGCTGCTTTCACAGGCGGAAGCCAAGGGCGGCCAGCACGTCGACAATCTTTCGGTGGTTGCCGTGCGCTGGGAGGAAACCTACCTCGACGAAGCGAGCAGCAGCATCTCGACCCAGACCATGGCCCTCGACGAAATTGCCACGCATATCGAGGAATTCGGCCGCGACCCGGCGCACAAGATCGACCTCTCGGAAGACGAAATCGAGAAGGCGATCGAGGAAATCCGTGCCACCATCGACAAGTTCAACCCCAAGCGACAAGGACAGTAACGCATGCGCCCCAGCCAACGCCAATCCGACCAGCTCCGCCCGGTCAGTCTGACCCGCAACTTCACCCGCCACGCCGAAGGTTCGGTGCTGATCGAAATGGGCGACACGCGCGTGCTGTGCACCGCCAGCGTCGAGGAAAACGTGCCGCCCTTCCTGCGCGGCAAGGGCCAGGGCTGGGTCACCGCCGAATACGGCATGCTGCCGCGCTCGACCCACACGCGCACCGCGCGCGAGGCGGCCAAGGGCAAGCAGACCGGCCGCACCCAGGAAATCCAGCGCCTGATCGGTCGCAGCCTGCGCGCCGTGACCGACCTCAAGGCGCTCGGCGAACGCCAGGTGACGCTCGACTGCGACGTGCTGCAGGCCGACGGCGGCACCCGCTGCGCCTCGATCACCGGCGCCTGGGTGGCGCTCCACGAGGCTTGCGAAAAGCTGGTGCAGGCCGGCAAGCTGCCGGCCAACCCGGTGCGCGACCACGTCGCCGCCATCTCGGTCGGCATCTACAAGGGCTCGCCGGTACTCGACCTCGACTATCCGGAAGACTCCGACTGCGACACCGACATGAATGTCGTCATGACCGGCGCCGGCGGCATCGTCGAAATCCAGGGCACGGCCGAGCGCGAACCGTTCACCCGGCCACAGATGAACACGCTGACCGACCTCGCCGAAGCCGGCATCCGCCAGTTGATCGCCGCCCAGCAGCGTGCCCTCGCATCATGAAAAGAATCGTTCTCGCCTCCAACAACGCCAAGAAGATGAAGGAGCTGAATGCCTTGCTGGCGCCGCTCGGCTTCGAGGTCATTCCGCAGGATCAGCTCGGCATTCCGGAAGCCGAGGAACCGCACTGCACCTTCGTCGAGAACGCCCTAGCCAAGGCGCGGCATGCGTCCAAACTTTCGGGGCTTCCGGCGCTGGCCGATGATTCCGGTATTTGCGTCGCGGCGCTTGGTGGCGCGCCCGGCGTATATTCCGCCCGTTACGCCGGCGAGCCGAAATCGGACGAGCGCAACAATGAAAAACTGCTTGCCGAGCTCGGCACCAACCCCAACCGCGCCGCCCATTTCGTCTCGGTCATCGTCCTCGTCCGCCACGCCGACGACCCGCAACCGCTGATCGCCGAAGGCGAGTGGCACGG
>DATIUN010000218.1:0-5656 GCA_035466795.1 Azonexus sp.
CCCCGGAAATGATCGCCGAGGCCTTCAAGCTGACGGGCCGCATGATCGCCCCGGTGGGCGTCTTCGCCAACCAGCCCAACCCGTGGGAAGAAAACAATCGCCGCGTGTTCTAGCTGTTCTGGAAGCTGGCCCTCGCTGCCATCGTGCTGCAGCTGTTTTTCGCCTTCATCGCCGGCGGCCGCACGCTTCTGCGCCAGGAACTCGTCTTGTCGCCGCAAATGGCCGAGGACACGGTGGTCACCCGCGAATTCGAGGTCCGCGGCAAGCCGCGCAAGATCACCGTGCGCAACACCACCTCACTCGACAACAACTGGATCGGCCTCGACCTGATGCTGGTCAACAAGGCCAGCGGACAAGCCTGGCCGACCACCCGCGAACTGGCCTACTACTACGGCAGCGACGGCGGCGAAAGTTGGTCGGAAGGCAGCCGCGACGACGAGGTGGTCTTCCTCGATATCCCGCCCGGCACCTACTACCTGACGGTCGACCCCGACCTCGCCCCGGAAAGGCCGGTGCCGGTGCGCGACGTCATCGAGGTCTCCAGCGGCGGCGCCGGCTGGTCAAATTTCGTCATGGTCATGCTCTTTCTTATCATCTTTCCCCTATTCACCTTCATGCGACGCGCCGCTTTCGAGACCGGGCGCTGGGCCGAGAGTGACCACGCGCCGGTGAGCAGCGGCGATTCGTCGGACGGAGACGACTGATGTTCGGAAAATTCAACCTGGCGACCGGCATACTCGCGCTGCTGCTTTTCAGCTATGCCCAGCACCAGGGCTGGAACCTCTTCGACAATGTCGCCAATCCCGGCAAGGGCGGTTCCGGCAGCAGTCGCGTCTATCACAAGTAGGCTTTTGGCCCTCAGTCGCCGCCACAGCCTCCACCACCGCCATCTCCTCCTCCGTCGCCATCGGAACCTCCGGAATCACCCGAGCAGCCGCTGCTGCAGCCTATGTGGCTGGCGCAGAAGCCGGTACCGATTGCGCCATCGCGGCTGGCGGCCAGGCAATCGAGCTGGTAGATGAAACCGCCGGAAATCAGCAGTGCCGCATCCATCGCGAACAGCCGGGGCAGGCGCTGCGGCCTCCGCGGGTCGATGCCCTCGCGCGCACAGGCCAGCCGCCAGGCGCGCTTGATGCCGCTGCTGGCGGCGGTCGGCGATGGCATCGCCTCGGCCGGCGTGTGGTGCAAGAAATGCCCGAAGGCATGCCGGCAGAACTGGTCGTACTGGCGGGTGAACAGGATGAACTCGTGCCAGGCATCGTCCACCACCTGCGACGGCATCGCCACCATGCGCCGGCCAGCCGTACTGCACAGGTGGAAGTAGTCGCGCAGCCCGCTGAAGACCTGTTCCCGCTGGGCTGGCGAAAGCTCCGGGCGCCGCGCGGTCAGCCGCTGGTCGAGGAACTTGCGGTAGGGGTAGCTTTCAATGAACGCTTCCCGCCGCTGCCGGCCGAGTCGCTGCCAGATCTTGGCGACGATCAGCGAGAGCAGGGTGGCGACGACGAGGAAGGCGATGAGCTTGGCCACAGGAGATCACCCGTTGACGTCGAAGCAGAGATACTTGATATCGAGATATTCCTCGATCCCGTATTTCGATCCCTCGCGCCCGATGCCGGACTGCTTGACGCCGCCGAAGGGCGCTACCTCGTTCGATATGAGGCCGGTATTGACGCCGACCATGCCGTATTCCAGCGCCTCGCCGACGCGCCAGCAGCGGGCGACGTCGCGCGAATAGAAATAGGCGGCGAGGCCGAACTCGGTGTCATTGGCCATCGCCACCGCCTCGGCTTCGCTGGCGAAGCGGAACAGCGGCGCCACCGGACCGAAGGTTTCCTCGCACGCCACCTGCATGTCAGGCGTCACGTCGGCGAGCACCGTCGGCTGGTAGAAATTGCCGCCACGCGCATGGCGGGCACCGCCGCAGAGTACGCGGGCGCCCTTGGTCAGCGCATCGGCGACGTGTGCCTCGACCTTGGCCAGCGCCGCATCGTCGATCAGCGGCCCCTGCGCGACACCTTCCTCGATGCCGGCGCCGACCGTGAGTTGGCCGGCGCGTACCGCCAGCTTCTGCGCGAATTCCTCATAAACGCCGCTCTGCACCAGGATGCGGTTGGCGCACACACAGGTCTGACCGGTGTTGCGGTATTTGGCGATCAGCGCGCCGTTGACCGCGGCATCGACATCGGCGTCGTCGAAAACGATGAAGGGCGCGTTGCCGCCCAGTTCCAGCGACAGCTTCTTGATCGTCGGCGCGCACTGCGCCATCAGCAACCGTCCGACTTCGGTCGAACCGGTGAACGACAGCTTGCGCACCACCGGGCTGGCGGTCAGCTCGCCGCCGATCGCCACCGGGTCGCCGGTCAGTACATTGAACACCCCGGGCGGGAAGCCGGCTTCCTCGGCCAGTACGGCCAGCGCGAGCGCGGTCAGCGGCGTCTGCTCGGCCGGCTTGACGACCACCGTGCAACCGGCCGCCAGCGCCGGAGCGACCTTGCGCGTGATCATGGCCAGCGGGAAATTCCACGGCGTGATCGCCGCGCAGACGCCGATTGCCTGCTTGATGACGACCAGCCGCTTGTCCACCGCAGTTGCCGGAATCGTTTCGCCATAAGTGCGCTTGCCTTCCTCGGCGAACCACTCGACGAACGATGCACCGTAGGTGACTTCGCCCCTGGCTTCACTCAGCGGCTTGCCGCACTCGGCAGTGATCAGTTGGGCCAGATCGTCGGCGTTGGCGTTGATCAGCACGAACCAGCGCTGCAGCACCTGCGCGCGCTGCTTCGCCGGCAATGCCTGCCAGGCAGGCAGCGCTGCGGCGGCGGCGGCGATCGCGCGCCGTGTCTCGGGGGCGCCGCAGTCCGGCACCTCGGCCAGCTGCGAACCAGTAGCCGGGTCGCGCACGGCGAAGGTCATGCCATCGTCGGCAGAGACCCATTTTCCGCCAAATAAGACAGTCGACCGCAACAATGCCTGATTCTGGATGTGCATGCTCTTGAAAAATCCTGTAAAAACGGTAAGTTATAAACTCTTTGAAGAAAACGCTTTAGGAAATGCGCACTTTTGCCCTGCTTCCGATGTCTCTGATGGTGCTTCTGGTTGCCGCTTGCAGCGGACCCACGCCGCGCCCTGTCTCTTATTGGGAGAATATATCGCAACCCTCAGCCGTCAGCGAGAAGGGCAACGAAGTTGCACTTTACGCGCTGGGGCTGATCGATACCGGCTATCGATTCGGCGGCAAGAACCCGGAAGCCGGACTCGATTGCAGCGGCATGGTGAGTTTCATCTACGGTCGGGCAGCAGGTGTCAAGGTAAAGGGCAGTGCCGCCGACATCGCCCGCAATAGCCGACCGATCGAGCCGGAGTTCCTGCGGCCCGGCGATCTGGTATTTTTCAATACCCGCAACCGGCCGTTCTCCCATGTCGGCATCTATCTGGGCGACGCCCGTTTCGTCCATGCGCCATCCAGCAACGGAAGGGTGCGGATCGACCGTATGAATGACCGCTACTACGCCCAGCGCTTCGAAGCGGCGCGAACCTTCTTCGACTGACGTCACCGGCACGGCGATAGATTGGACGGGATTACTGGCAAACGGTAGAATCGCGGCTCCCAAGCGCCCGTAGCTCAGTTGGATAGAGTGCTACCCTCCGAAGGTAGAAGTCGCACGTTCGAATCGTGTCGGGCGCGCCAATCAGATATGAAGCTGGGCACTTTCTCCAAGGAAGTGCCCATTTTTATTTTCGAAACCGCTTCGTTGAGGGCGGCCGTTTCGCCGCTCATTTGAATGCTGGTCGTGCCCACCCGAATCTCGGTCACCAGCAAGCTCAGCAACTGCTTCCCGTAACCCCGGTCGGGATCCAGCAACAAATCCCGCAGACGCTGGCACGCATAAGCCACCTGTCTGGGCGACACGTTCCGGGCCGAAGGCTTCTCCCGTTTCGCCAGCGCCAGCTCGGCAAGCACCTGCTCGCGCTGGTCGCGCAGTTCATTGACCCGCAGTTGCAGGGACGAATCAAGGTCAATGACGCCCCTCTCTATTGCCCGATACAGATTGGTCAAGGCATCATCGGTCGCCTGCAGGGAGCGGCCCAGCTGTCCCACCTTGGTGTCGACCGCCGTCTGTGACAGCGCCTGATGGCGCAGCCAATCCTTCAACAGTTCAGTCACCCGTTCCGGGGTCAGCACCTTGTCGACCAGGCGCTCGAGAATCAGGCGGTCCAGTTTCTCCATCGGCAGGTTCGGCGTCTGGCAGACCGCCGGGCCGATGCTCATCTTGTTGCAGCACTTGTAATACTTGTAGCGCCCACTCTTGCCGGTCGCCAACGTCATCGCCTTGCCGCAGTGCTCACAGCTCAGCAGCCCGGTCAGCAGGGTCGGCAAGGTCAATGTCCTGGTCCTGGCCGGTGCCTCGCCATTCGGGTCCCGCCCCTCGCGGATACGGCGAACCGCCTCGAAGGTCTCCGCGTCGACAATCGATTCGACGGCATAACGGATCCACTCGCTCTCTGTACGCAGCAACCCCGTCCGCGAGTCCCGCATGTTGTAGCGGTACTCGCCGCGGTAGGTCGGGTCGCCCAACAGGTCATGCAGCTTTTGAATCCGCCACGGCCGACCGCGCATCAGCGTTCCGGCAGCATTCAGGTGGGTGGCGATCGCCTTCATCCCCATCGGCTTGCCATCCAGGCCGTGCCGATATAAATCGAAGATTTGGCGAACCACTGGTGCCTCCAGGTCATCGACGGCCAACTGCTTGCGGACCTTGCCCTTGTGACCCGGGACATCGGTAGGAACCACCTGATAGCCGAAGGGCGCCCGGGAGCCGTTGAAGAACCCCCGTCGCGCGTTCTCCTTCATCGTCCGGCTCGTATGCTTGGCATTCTCCTGCGAGCTGTAGCCGTCCATCATCGAAATCAGGTTCTTCAGCAACTGGCCGTTCTCGTCGTCGGTCGCCGGCTGGGTGATTGAAACCAGTTCGGCACCCGCCTGCCGCAGCATCCGCTCGTAGTGCAGGGTGCCGTACATGTCTCGGAAGAAGCGCGAGCGGCTATGGACGATGATGGCCTCAAAGGGGAAGGGCTTGCGCGTCGCATCCTCCATCATCTGCTGAAACACCGGGCGGCGGTCGTCGGTCGCCGAGGCGCCCGGTTCGACATACTCCTTCGCCACCGTGAACCCGTGCTGCCGGCACCAGGCACGCAGCTGATTCAGCTGGTCGGGGATGGACAAGTCCGCCTTGGCCTGGCGGACGGTGGATACACGGACATACAAGGCGACAGCCATGCTTACTCTCCCCAGTCAGCGAACGGCAGTTCCATGGCCAGTGCATCGAACAGCGCCCGGGCCAGCGCTGCTTCGGCGGCGCTGAGGTTCACGGCGGTCGGTGCAAAGGACATACTCAGAACAATGTTCGGTTCGATGCATATGACATCGGTCAGTATAGCTGGCGGCGGAAATTCCGGTGGTGCGTTCGAGGACATTGCGGGTGCTCAGGTGAGCACCCGGGACGCAGAAATTCATGTGTCCTCGGGTAATACGGTCTGTTTCAATGTCCTCGTGCTGCTGTCCCGGGTGCGGGTTGTCATAGCGATACCGCAGTCGGGTATCGTTAAGCATAGGTACCGCCGGTAATCTTTTCGGTTGGAAGTCACAATTTCTGCT
>DATIUN010000219.1:0-4053 GCA_035466795.1 Azonexus sp.
ATCCGCCTGAAGGGCGGCGACCCGTTCATTTTCGGACGCGGCGGCGAGGAACTGGAAGCGCTCGCCGCCTCCGGCATCCCCTTCGAGGTCGTTCCCGGCGTCACCGCCGCTGCCGGCTGTGCAGCTTATTCTGGTTTTCCGTTGACCCATCGCGACCATGCCCAGGCGGTCACCTTCGTCACCGGCCACCTGAAGGACGGCACGGTGAATCTCGACTGGCCAGCGCTTGCCCGGCCCGGCCAGACGGTGGTCTTCTACATGGGTATCGGTGCCGCCGGGGAAATCTGCCGGCAAATGATCGCTCACGGACTCCCCGCGTCGACCCCGGCCGCGGTGATACGGAACGGCACGTTGCCCGACCAGCAGACCCTGCTCGCCACGCTCGGCACCTTGCCGCAGCGCATCGAAGAAACCGGTATCAAGCCGCCGGCACTGATCGTCGTCGGCAGCGTCGTCAACCTGCACGCCAAACTCGACTGGTTCGAACGAACATGAAGTGGTCGCTGCTTCTCGCTGCCCTTTTCGCCCTCCCGGCATATGCCTATTCCGGCAAGGAACTGCGCGACGACTGCCTGGCCGCTGAAAGCGCCTTCGCGACCAACGCCGCCAGCCCGAATGTCTATCAGACTGCCCGGGGAGCACGCTGCATCGCTTACATCGAAGGCTTTGTCGACGGTTATGCGGTCAGCGACTTTCTGGCCGAAACGGTGGGGGTGAAGCTCAACGCCTTCTGTCTGCCCAAGAGCCCCGATCTCTCCTACCGTCTGGTGCGCTCGGTCCTCGCCCACCTCGACCGGCAACCGCCGAATCCGGAAAGCGGCACGGCCACGCTGGTCGCTGCCGCGCTCTCGAAAACCTTCCCATGCGCCGAGCCGCTTGAACCAAAGAAGTGATTCGGGGATAATCCGGCCTCCATTTGCCCCGATGGCGGAATCGGTAGACGCAGCGGATTCAAAATCCGCCGCCGAAAGGTGTGCCAGTTCGAGTCTGGCTCGGGGCACCAAACACAGCAGTCAAGGCTTCCCAACCGGGAAGCCTTTTTTGCTTCTGTTCTGTCACTTTTTCATGCTGACGCCATTGCTCCGGCCTGCAGGATTGCTAAAATCCTCCATGCTCACCAACCGCATGGAGAACCTCTACATGAAGCTGTCCGCAAAACGCCTACTCGCGACCACTGCCTGCTGCCTGCTGCTTGGCCCTGCCGCCGCCGCTGAACTGGACCCAGCCGGCGACATCAAGGCGCAGGCCGGTAAACTCGTCAAGGTCGACAATCCTGAATACCTGGCTTCGATCAAGCGTGTCGTCATCACCAGCTACATGGTGGACTTCGTCACCGAACTGAAATACACCAAGTCGCTCAGCGGGCTCGAGGCGATGATCGGCGCCGACTCCGACGTCATGATCAAGCTGGTCGGCAGCAACAACGAGCAGTTCCAGTCCATCACCGAGAAGTTCTACAACCAGACAGTCGAGCAACTCAAGGCACAGGGCATCGAGGTCGTTCCGGCGGAAGAGTTGAAAGCGCTGCCGGAATTCGCCGAGCTTGCCGCCACAGGTGTCACGCCGCTGCCCAGCGAGCAGGATGCGACTGCCGGCAAAGGCCTGTTCTTCAGCGCCCGCGGCTTGCCGCTGCAACTCTCCGATGAAACCCAGTTCATTCCAACCTTCAACGCGCCCTTCACAAAGCCCAAGAAGGACGATTTCCTGACCTTCGGTTCACGCTTCTCGGGCGGCTTCAGCGCCGGCCAGGCCCAGTACATCGAAAACAATATCGCCAAGAAGCTCGACGCCACAGTCCTCAAGGTCCGCCTGACAGTACTTGGCGGGCAACTGACGCCGGACACCAGCTTCTGGAGCGGTGGCAAGGTATCGACCCGCGCGGCGGCGAGTTTCGTCGATTTCGTCACGCGCTACGCCTTCATCACGCCCGATGGCAACAAGGCACGGGTCGCGCTTTCTGAAATCGCCGAGACCGGTGACATCGGCGAACTGGTCAATACCACCAGCGACGGCACCAAGACGGCCGACACGGCGAAAAATGTCGCACTGGTGGCGCTCAATGTGCTGAGCATCGGGGCGCGTCTTGCCGGCGCCGGCGGCGTTGGCGGCATCGGCGGCTTCTCGTCGACCACGGAATACGAATGCCGGGTGCAGCCCGAATCGTTCGAGAAGGCCCTGCTCGACAACCAGATCGTGGTCGTGCGGATGTTCGGCGAAAAGATGAAGGATCCGGGCAAGTGAGCGTCCGGAAAGCGGATTCGCGCAGCCCTGTTTCGCCGGCCCCATGCAGCTGACCGTCGACGACTTCGACTTTCCACTTCCTTCCGAACTGATCGCCCAGCATCCGGCGGCCGAGCGCACAGGCAGCCGGATGCTGCACGTTTGCGGTCAACAGCTTCTTGATCGCCAGTTTGCCGATTTGCCGGACTTGCTGAACGCCGGCGACCTGCTGGTCTTCAACGACACCCGTGTCATCAAGGCGCGTTTCTTCGGGCAGAAGGAAACCGGCGGGCTGGTCGAGGTGCTGCTGGAACGCATCGTCGACAATACCCACGCCATCGCGCAGGTACGCGCCAGCAAGTCGCCGAAGCAAGGCACGAAACTCAAGCTGGCCGATGCATTCGAAGTCGTCGTCACCGGGCGTGCCGGGGCGAACGGTGAATTCTTTGCCCTGGAGACCGTCGACCGCGACAGTGATCTCTGGGAACTGGCCGAGCGCCACGGCAAGCTGCCACTACCGCCCTACATCGAACACCCGGCCGAGGGCGCCGACGAAGCCCGCTACCAGACCGTCTATGCCCGCGCACCGGGCGCCGTCGCCGCACCAACCGCCGGACTGCACTTCGATGAGACGATCCTGACCAGATTGCGGACACAAGGCGTCAACACCGCCTTCCTGACCCTGCACGTCGGCGCCGGCACCTACCAGCCGGTACGCGTCGAGAGAATCGCCGAACACAGAATGCACAGCGAGCGTTTTGAAATCCCGGCGGCCGCCACCGAGGCCATCGCCGCCACCCGCGCTGCCGGCGGTCGTGTCATCGCCGTCGGCACGACCAGCCTGCGGGCGCTGGAGTCGGCCGGCAATCCGGACGGCAGCATCCGCGTCGGCAGTGCCGAAACCGACATCTTCATCATCCCCGGCTACCGCTTCAAGGTCGTCGACCGGCTGATCACCAACTTTCACCTGCCGAAATCGACGCTGCTCATGCTGGTTTCGGCCTTCGCCGGCTATGAGAACATCCGCGCCGCCTACGCCCACGCCATCGCCGAACGCTACCGCTTCTTCAGCTATGGCGACGCCATGCTCCTGGAAAAATCCGATGCAGTTTGAACTCCTGAAGACCGACAGCGCCGCCCGGCGCGGTACCTTGACGCTGAACCACGGTGTCGTCCAGACCCCCGTTTTCATGCCGGTCGGCACTTACGGCACGGTCAAGGCGATGACGCCGCAGGCGCTCAACGACATCGGCGCGCAGATCTGCCTCGGCAACACCTTCCACCTGTGGCTGCGCCCGGGGCTGGATGTCATCCACGCCCACAAGGGGCTGCACGATTTCATGGGCTGGCACAAGCCGATCCTCACCGACTCCGGCGGTTTCCAGGTCTTCTCGCTGGGCGCCATGCGCAAGATCACCGAGGAAGGCGTCAAGTTCTCGTCGCCGATCGACGGCGCCAAGCTCTTCCTGACCCCGGAAATCTCGATGCAGATCCAGAAAGTGCTGAATTCCGACATCGTGATGATCTTCGACGAATGCACGCCCTACCCGGCCACCCGCGACGAAGCCGCCAAGTCGATGCGACTCTCCATGCGCTGGGCGCAGCGTTCGCGCGACGAGCACGACAAGCTGGATAACGGCAACGCGCTGTTCGGCATCGTCCAGGGCGGCATGTACGAAGACCTGCGCGACGAGTCACTGGCCGGGCTCGACCGGATCGGTTTCGACGGCATGGCCATCGGCGGTCTCTCGGTCGGCGAGCCGAAGGAAGACATGGCGCGCATCCTCGCCCACGTCGCACCGAAAATGCCGGCGCACAAGCCGCGCTACCTGA
>DATIUN010000220.1:0-2998 GCA_035466795.1 Azonexus sp.
CACCGCCGAGAGCCGCGCCGGGCGCCTGCTCCATGGGCTTGGCTTCGGGGTCGGGGAGGAGCGCAGACCGGTGGACAGCTACTCGGGTGGCTGGCGCATGCGCCTGGCGCTCGGGCGCGCCCTGATGTGCCGCTCGGACCTGCTCCTTCTCGACGAGCCCACCAACCACCTGGACCTGGATGCTCTCGTCTGGCTCGAAGCCTGGCTCAAGCGCTACCAGGGCACGCTGGTCATGATCAGCCACGACCGCGAATTCCTCGACGCTATCACCGGCGTCACGCTGCACATCGACAACGCCAAGCTGGTCCGCTACGGCGGCAATTACAGCAAGTTCGAGGACATGCGCGCCGAGCAGATGCTACTGCAGCAGGCGACGATGGCCAAGCAGGCCGAGAAAATCGCCCACCTGCAATCCTTCATCAACCGCTTCAAGGCCAAGGCCAGCAAGGCCAAGCAGGCGCAGAGCCGGGTCAAGGCGCTGGACCGCATGGAAAAGATCGCGCCGGTGCTGGCCGATGCCGAATTCAGCTTCGAGTTCCAGGAGCCGCAGAACCTGCCCAACCCGATGCTCTCGATGATGGACGTCAGCATCGGCTACCCGCCGACCGAAGACGCGCCGGCCGGCACGCCGCCGACGACCATCGTGCGCGGTATCAACCGCTCGGTGATGGCCGGCCAGCGCATCGGCATCCTTGGCGCCAACGGCCAGGGCAAGTCCACGCTGGTCAAGACCATTGCCCGCGACATCGCGGCGATCAGCGGCGACGTCACCGAAGGCAAGGGCCTCAACATCGGCTATTTCGCCCAACAGGAACTCGACGTGCTGCGTCCGCAGGACACGCCGCTCGAACACATGGTCCGCCTGGCCAAGGAAGCGATTGCCAACGGCCGCAGCAACGTGCCGGGCCGCGAGCAGGAACTGCGCAACTTCCTCGGCACCTTCAATTTCGGTGGCGAGATGGTCAAGCAGGCGGTCGGCACCATGAGCGGCGGCGAAAAGGCACGGCTGGTGCTATGCATGATCGTCTGGCAGCGCCCGAACCTGCTGCTGCTTGACGAACCGACCAACCACCTCGACCTCAATACCCGCGAAGCGCTGGCTGTCGCCCTCAACGAGTTCGAAGGCACGGTCATACTGGTCAGCCACGACCGCGCCCTGCTGCGCTCGGTCTGCGACGAATTCTGGCTCGTTTCCAAGGGAGGCGTCGCGCCGTTCGACGGCGATCTGGAAGACTACCAGCGCTACCTGCTCGACGAAGCCAGGCGGGTACGCGAAGAGGCGGCGGCCGAGCTTAGACGGGCGGCTTGATCAGGCCACGTCCGTGACCAGCCTCAGGAGTTCTCGATCAGGATTTCTTCGATCGTCTTGGCGGCGCGCTTGCAGCCACGCAGGACTTCTTCCTGGGTGAAATAGAAGCCGCGCATCTTCATCGCATGCCAGGCGGCGGCTTCATCGCCTTCATGCTCGAACAGCTTGGTCACCGCCTCGCGCATGGCCTGGGAGGCGACCCCCTCGATCAGATCGACCTCGCGGCAGAACTCGATCAGCGACTCCTGTTCCCGGCTGCGGTCGGCCAGGGTGATTACCGCCCGGTTCAGGCGCAGGCAGGCGTCGGCCGCCAGCGAGGCCATGGTCCGCGCCTCGGATGTCGACCCCTCGATGTTGTACATCGCGATCGCATTGGCAACGCTTTGCAGCGTGTCGAGTATGCGGTCGAGATCCACGATCAGGGTGTGCAACTGCTCGCGATTGATCGGCGTGGTGAACGACTCGTACAGCAGGCGGATGAAATCGTCCTTGATCCGGTCGGCGCTCGACTCGTTGGCGTTCACCTCTTCGATCAGCGCGGCCGCATCGACCCCCTTATTTCCGAGGCCGCTGACCAGACGCATCGTCGCATTGGCGCCAGCAACCAGGCGATCAGTATGCGAACCCAGGAGTTCGAAAAACGTACCGCGTTGCGGCATCACATTATTGAGCATGGTCACCGTTCCTTGTGCTAATCAAAGGAAACTCAAGCCAACGTACCAGAAGATCGCGGCGATCAGCCCAGCCGCCGGGATTGTAAGCACCCAGGCGACCAGCAGGTTGAAGGTCACCGCCCAGCGCACCGCCTTGACGTCCTGTGCCGCACCGACGCCGACAATGGCGCCGGTGATGGTATGCGTGGTGGACACCGGAATGCCGGCAAAGGTCGCGAGACCGAGGCTGATTGCACCGCCCATCGAAGCGCACGAGCCGCTGACCGAATTAAGCCTGGTGATTTTGGTGCCCATCGTCTTGACGATCCGCCAGCCGCCCATATAGGTGCCCCAGGCAATGGCAGCATAGCAGGAATAGACCACCCACATGGGCAGGGTGGCGACGTCCTTGGTGGCGACGCCGGCGGTGATCAGCAGCAGCCAGATGATGCCGATGGTCTTTTGGGCATCGTTGCCGCCATGGCCCAGGCTGTAGGCGGCGGCGGCGAACAACTGTCCGCTGCGGAACCATTTTCCCGCCTGGTGCGGGGTGCTGTTGCGGAATACCCAGGCGACAAGCACCATCAGCATGCCGCCGATGAAGAAGCCGACCAGCGGCGAGATGATGATGAACGCGAGGATCTTTCCGAAACCCGCCCAGACGATCGGCGCTCCCGAGCCGGCCTTGGCTATCGTGGCGCCGACCAGGCCGCCGACCAGGGCGTGCGAAGACGACGACGGAATGCCGTAGTACCAGGTGATGATGTTCCAGGCGAGCGCCCCCATCAGGGCACCAAAAATTACATAGTGGTCAACGAAGGCCGGATCGACCGTTCCCTTGCCGATGGTGGCCGCCACCGAGAGATGGAAGACCCAGAGCGCGGCGAAGTTGAAGAAGGCGGCAAAAATCACCGCCTGCTTGGGTGTCAGTGCGCCGGTGGCGACGATGGTGGAGATAGAGTTGGCACCGTCATGAAACCCGTTCATGAAGTCGAATGCCAAGGCCACGAAGATAAGAAACGCCAGCGCCCAGACA
>DATIUN010000221.1:0-16465 GCA_035466795.1 Azonexus sp.
CCTTTGTACGAGATGCAACAACTGCTCTCGCCGAAGTCGTGGCTCGCCATCCCAATACGCGACTGGCGCAACTAATGGATTTTTTCTGTAACGCAGAGACTTGCTACGTAATGCGTAACGGAACGATTTTATATACCGACGAGAACCATATCTCGGCAACCGCCGCCCGTGACCTTGGGCGATTTCTGGCGCCAGATCTGGCATGGCTGCTTGGCAAGCCTGCGGTCACAATCGAGTAACGATGACATGTATCTGAACGAAGCACAGTGTCCGGAATAGATCGAACCGCCCGTGCAGAATTGCCGGAGCACAATTTTCACCCCGTGTATCGTGCCGATATCGACGGGTTAAGAGCGCTTGCGATCCTCGCCGTCATCGCCTTTCATGCATTCCCGAAATCCCTGAGGAGCGGCTATACCGGGGTTGACGTATTTTTTGTGATTTCAGGATTCCTGATTTCCAGCATCGTGTTCAAGAGTTTGGTCCGTGACGACTTCTCGTTTCGAGAGTTCTATTCGCACCGGATAAAGCGAATCTTTCCTGCCTTGCTGGTGGTTCTCGCCAGTTGCTATGCCATTGGCTGGTTCGTATTGTTGCCGGGCGAGTTCATGCAGCTTGGCAAGCATCTTGTTGCCGGGATAGGGTTTGTTCAGAACTTCGTGTTGTGGAAGGAAGTGGGTTACTTCGATAGCGCCTCGGAATTCAAGCCGCTCTTGCATCTTTGGTCGCTATCCGTGGAGGAGCAGTTTTATCTGTTCTACCCCTTGATCGTCTGGGGTGCCTGGCGCTCAGGTTTGAGTATTCTGACGATTCTGGTTGTCCTGGGGCTTGTTTCATTCGGGATGAATATAGAAGGCGTCAGGCGAGATGCGACGATGGCTTTTTTCCTGCCGCATACCCGGTTCTGGGAGTTGCTGGCGGGGGGGCTGATCGCCTACATATACCTTTTCAACTATCAGGAGATCAGGCAGAAACTGAAGCGTCTTGTCTTTCACCGGGCGGTCTTGGGCAATTGGTATTCAGAAAAAGATCACGATGGCATCTTGAGCAATATCTTGTCATCGGTTGGTTTCCTGATGATTGTTTGTTCCTATTTTGTCATTCGGAAGAAATATCTGTTCCCCGGCTATTGGGCGCTTCTGCCGGTTGTGGGTGCATGCCTGTTGATTCTCGCTGGCCCGGGCGGATTCGTTAACCGCAGACTTTTGGCCAATCCCGTGATGGTGTGGATCGGGATCATCAGCTACCCGCTCTATTTGTGGCATTGGCCACTGCTGTCGATGGCGACGATACTTCAGGGGGAGCTTCCTTCGCTAACGATACGCATCGTCGCCGTATTGCTAAGTTTCGTGCTCGCCTGGCTGACATATCATCTGATCGAGCGCCCGATTCGCTTTGGTTCCAGAAAATGGATCAAAACAGCGGGTCTGTGCGGACTAGCCCTTGTTGTTGCAATTGCTGGATATGTTGCCTACGTCCGGGATGGCTTGCCGAACAGGGTGCGTGATTTCAGTGGAGTCTATGGTCCGGGCCGCGAGCACAGATACATCGAAACCGCGGAATGCCAGAAGGATATCGGGAGAGGTTACGCAGGCATCTGCCTCTCCGAGGGTTCTCCGCTAACGAAAGGTGTTGCCGTGATTGGCGATTCCCATGGCCAGGTCTTGTTCTCCGGGGTCGATAACGCGAACAATGTCATTCTTGGCGGGTACGCTGCACCGGCCTTGAGGGGAGTCGGTAGCAAGAGTTCATTGCAGTCGAATATCGACCCTGCCTACAATTTTGCGTTGCAGAACGAAAATATCAAGGTAGTCGTCATTGTCGGATTCTGGGCTGCCTATACGACCGGGGTTACGCTGAAAGATCCTGAAAAAACGGATTACGGGATCACCTATAAAGGTCAGCGCGGAGCGGCCGCATTCGCAAGTGCCTTGGGCGATACTTTCGCTGAACTCAGTCGCGCAAACAAAAAGATCCTGTTCGTTATCGATGTTCCCGATATCGACTTCAATCCACGGGCAAATTCAAGAGCTTGTGCAGATACGCGCCCGTATATTCTTGAGCCCAAAGACATGTCCATCCCGTGTGCTGTCGCCAGGGAAGTGGCCGATGCCAGGTACGCCAACTATCGAAAAGTGGTTTTCGAGGTCGCCAAGGCTTATCCAAACGTGACCGTATTTGATCCTGCCGCCTTGCTGTGTGACGAGAATTATTGCTGGGCGGGTAAGGACGGCAAGATGCTGTACGTCGATGAGCATCATTTGTCAGGTGTCGGCGTTGCGCTTCTGGCGCCGGAACTTGAAAGAACTATCGGCAAACTGCTTGAGAATTAGCTGGCGCAACTATCGTTCAAGTGCTCCTCGATAAGCACTGGAAATGCATCGGATTCCTACGCGGTGGTCATCGCCAGCTCAAGGGCTGGCGCGCAGCCAGCAGTTGCTGGAGGCGACCGACCGCCCGGTCGAGCAGGTCGCCGTGCTGGCCGGATTCGGCTCGGCGGCATCCATGCGGCAGCATTTCCAGCGCGCCTTCGGCATCACGCCGAGCGTCTGGCGGCAGGGTTTCCGGGGGGACTGACCGCCGCTATTCGAGCGCGGCGATGAAGCGCCGGCGGGCGGCTTCCAGTTCGGCCCGGGAGAAGTCGTCGGTGATGCGGAAGCAGGTCCGGTAGAACTCGTCGAAGGCGGCGCGCACCCTGGTCTCGTCGAGGCTGCGCCGGCTGGCCGGCGGCTTTTCCGGGAGCGGGTCGAGCGGCTGGAGATCGGCGTAGCGCGGGATCATCTGCTGGCCGCCGGCCTCCGAGGCGGCCGTGATCGGCCCGGTCTTGACGAAGACCTTGCCCTGGTATTCAAAGCGCGCGCCGATGGGGATGTCCTGCAGCCTCATGCTGGATCAGCCGCTCTGACTGGCGTTGCGCACGGAGATCTGCTCGTTCATCGTCCAGAAGTCGTAGAGGATGCCGAGCAGGAAAAAGCCCCCGGTGAACAGGTAGAGGATGCCCGTCACCCACTTGCCCTGATACATGCGGTGCACGCCGAACAGGCCGAGGAAGGTCAGCAGCAGCCAGGCGACGTTGTAGTCGATGGGGCCTGCATGGAAGCGCAGATCGGCAGCGCGATCCATGCCGGGGATCAGGAAGAGGTCGATCAGCCAGCCGATGCCCAGCAGGCCGAGCGTGAAGAACCAGATGGTGCCGGTCACCGGCTTGCCGTAATAGAAACGGTGGGCGCCGAGAAAGCCGAACAGCCAGAGCAGATAGCCGATGACCTTGCTGTGATTGTCCCGTTGCTGCATATGCCTTGCTCCAGTATTACGGGTTGCTTGAAAAGTGAATCGCCCCCGCCGTGCCGCGATCATCCGTCTGCGGTGGGGCGCCGACAAGTATGGAAGGGCTTGGCGATTTCTGCAAAGGCATGGCTTGCCTTTTTTGATTTACTGTACAAAAATACAGTTATTGGTTTTTTAGCGGAGCCGGCCATGAAACTCACCCCACGTCAGCAGGAAATCCTCGACTTCATCCGTAGCACGCTCGAAGTGCTTGGGGCGCCGCCAACGCGCATGGAAATTTCCAGCGCCTTCGGGTTCGCTTCGCCCAATGCGGCGGAAGATCACCTTAAGGCGCTCGCCAAGAAAGGCGCCATCGTCCTCGAACCAGGTTCGGCACGCGGCATCCGGCTCGTCGAGCAGCTCGGCCTGCCGCTGATCGGCAGCGTCGCTGCCGGTTCGCCGATCCTCGCCGTCGAAAACGTACAGGGCCGCTACGCGCTGGATGCCCAACTGTTCAGTCCGCGCGCCGACTACCTGCTCAAGGTGCGCGGACTGTCGATGATCGATGCCGGCATCTTCGACGGCGACCTGCTCGCCGTGCACAAGACCAACCAGGCGCGCGACGGCCAGATCGTCGTCGCCCGGCTTGACGAGGAGGTCACCGTCAAGCGCCTGCAGCATCGGGGCGGCTTTATCGAACTGATCGCCGAAAACCCGGATTTCGAGCCGATCATCGTCAATCCGGGCGAAGTCGATTTCGCCATCGAAGGCATTGCCGTCGGCCTGATTCGCGGGGCGATCAGCCGCTTGTCATGAGGCCCGCGCCGTCGCCGGTCGTTCTGGCGGAGGTGCTGGCCCGCGGCGATGTCTGGCGCGGCGACACGCTGGCCAGTCTGCCGGCGGCGACCATTCCGAGCGGCCATGCCGAACTGGATGCCGAGTTGCCGGGCGGTGGCTGGCCGTGCGGAAATCTGACCGAAATCCTCGTCGACCGCAGTGGCCTCGGCGAAATGACCCTGCTGTTGCCGGCGCTTGCGCGGCTGTCGCAGGCAGGCGGTTGGCTGGCGCTGGTGGCGCCGCCCTGGCGGCCGCAGGCGCCGGCCTGGGCGGCAGCGGGGGTAGCGCTGGAACGGCTGGTCGTCGTTCAGGCCGGCCGGCAAGCCGCCTGGTGTTGCGAGCAGTTGCTGGCCAGTGGCGGCTTTGCCGGTGTCCTGGCCTGGCCCGATCCCGGACTCGACGCGCGAGCCTTGCGCCGTTTGCAGATAGCCACCGAGCAGCGGCCGGTTTTTGCCTGTTTGTGGCGGTCGACCGCAACCGCCGGCAGTCCGTCGCCGGCGCCGCTGCGCATCGCGCTGGCGGCCGGTGCTGGTGGCCTGGCCCTGCGCATCATCAAGCGCCGTGGCCGGCCGGCGGCTCGTCCGCTGATCCTGAACATTCCCCGTCCCGGGAGAACGAGTCGTGTTGTGGCTGGCCCTGCATTTCCCCCTGTTGCCGCTCGAAGCCTTGGCCTGGCGGCGCTCGCCTAGCGCGCTTGTCGTGCGCGGCCGGGTTTGGGCTTGTGACGGGGGCGCGGCGGCGGCTGGCGTGGCCCGTGGTCAGCGCTTGTCTACAGCGCTGGGGCTGCAACCCGGCTTGGCCGTTGGCGAGCGCGATGTGCTGCGCGAGGGGCAGGCGCTGTCCCGCTTGGCCTGCTGGGCAGGGCGGTTTACGCCGACGCTGAGCCTGGCGCCACCGGCCGGCTTGCTTCTGGAGATCGGCGGTTGCCTGCGTCTTTTTGGCGGGGCGGAAGCCATCGTCGAGGCAGTGCTGGCCGGTTGTGCGGAGCAGGGCTATTCGGTGGCCTGGGCTGCGGCGCCGACGCCGCTGGGGGCGCGCTGGCTGGCGCAGGCCGGAAAGGGGGGCTTGTTTGTCGAGCCGGCAGCGATGCAGGCGGCGCTCGCGGCTTTGCCCTGCACGACACCCGACTGGCCGGCCGAGGTGCCGACGCGGCTGGTGGCTTTCGGTTTGCACTGCCTTGGCGATCTGGCGCAGGTGCCGGCTGCCGGCTTGCGCCGCCGGATCGGCAATGTGCCGGTTGATGATCTGCTGCGTGCCCGCGGCGACGTGCCCGATCCGCAAAAGTCCTTTGTTTTTCCCGAACGTTTCGCCGATGCGCTGGAGTTGCCGGCGCGCGTCGAGCATGCCGAGGCGCTGGCCTTCGCGGGGCAGCGGCTGTTGGCGGCGCTGGCCGGCTGGCTGCATGTTCGCCAGTTGCTGGTTCGTGCCTGTACGCTGCACCTGACGCACGATGATGGGGCGGTGACTGCGCTGCCGCTGCGTCTGGGCGAGGCCAGTGCCGACGAGGCACGTTTGCTGCGCCTGTTGCGCGAGCATTTGGGGCGCCTGCAACTGGCGGCGCCGGTTGCAGCCTTGCGGCTGGTTGCCGATGAGGTGATCGCCCGGCCCGGGGCGAGCATTTCGCTGTTCGATCAGGCCACGGCGGGCGAGGGCGCCGTGGCCTGCCTCGAGCGTTTGCGCGCCCGCCTGGGCGAAGGGGCGGTTTACACCCCGCTGCCGCATGCTGACCATCGCCCTGAATGCGCGACGCAGAGCAGGGAGGCTCTCGCGATTTTTCCCTCTGTTTTGCCGTCGACCGCGACAATCGATGTTCTCCGCCCGCTCTGGCTGTTGGCCGCGCCGCAACCCTTGGCCGAACGCGCCGATGGCCCGCACTGGCACGGCCCGCTGCAGCTTTTGACGCGCGGCGAGCGTCTCGAAAGCGGCTGGTGGGATGCCGGTGAGGACGGGGCGGCAGGCGATGTGCGGCGCGATTATTTCGTTGCCCGCAACCCGCTGGGCCAATGGGCATGGATTTTCCGTGACAGGCAGGGCTGGTTCCTGCACGGCCTGTTTGCCTGAGGCGCTGTCTGCCATGTCATTGCCGGATTACGCCGAGCTGCACTGCCTCTCCAATTTCAGTTTTCTGCGCGGCGCTTCGCACCCGGAAGAACTGGTCGAGCAGGCCGCCGCGCAAGCTTATGCGGCGCTGGCGTTGACCGACGAATGTTCGCTGGCCGGCGTCGTGCGCGCCCATGTGGCGCTGAAAAAATTGTCCACCGCGTCATCTGTCGCGGTCGACCGTGAAAAAGAGCCAAAAATGCCCTTGCAACTCATCGTCGGCAGCGAAATGCGGACTGTCGATGGCCTGAAGCTGGTTTTTCTGGCGCAAAACAGGGAGGGCTACGGCAATCTTTCGGCCCTCATCACGCTGGCCAGACGGCGTGCGCAGAAGGGCACCTACCGCCTCCACCGCCACGATCTCGACGCGCTTTCGCCGACTGGCGCGCTGCCCGATTGTCTGGTCCTCTGGGTGCCGGAGGCAGGGGCGACGGCGGCGGATGGGCGCTGGCTGGGCGAACGCTTTGCCGGCCGCATCTGGCTGGCCGTCGAGTTGCATGGCGGGCCGGACGATGGGGCGCGGCTGGCATCGCTGCTGGCGCTGGCCGAGGCCAGCGGCTTGCCGGCGGTGGCGGCGGGCGACGCGCACATGCATACCAGGGCGCGGCGGCCGGTACAGGATGTGCTCACCGCATTGCGCCTGAAAACGACGGTTTTCGAAGCGGGCTACGCGCTCTTTCCCAACGGCGAGCGCCACCTGCGCACCCGTTTGCGCCTGGCCCGGCTGTACCCGCCCGCACTATTGGCCGAAACGCTCGGGATCGCCGCGCAATGCCGCTTTTCGCTGGATGAACTGCGCTACGAATACCCCGAGGAAATCGCTCCCGCTGGTGAGACGACCACTTCCTGGCTGCGCAAGGAGACCGAGCGCGGTCTGCGGCGGCGTTACCCGGACGGCGTGCCGGCCAAGGTGCGCGGGCGCATCGAGCATGAACTGGCGCTGATCGCCGAGATGGCCTACGAGGCGTTCTTCCTGACGGTGCATGACATCGTCCGCTTTGCGCGCAGCCGGGAAATCCTCTGTCAGGGGCGTGGCTCGGCGGCCAATTCGGCGGTCTGCTTCGCGCTGGGCATCACCGAAGTCGACCCGGCGCGTTCGGCAATGCTGTTCGAGCGTTTTATCTCGAAAGAACGCGGCGAGCCGCCCGACATCGATGTCGATTTCGAACACGAACGGCGCGCCGAAGTCATTGCCTACATCTACGAAAAATACGGTCGCGAGCGGGCAGCACTGGCGGCGGCGCTGATTACCTACCGCACCAAGGGGGCACTGCGCGATGCCGGACGCGCGCTCGGCTTCGGCGTCGCCCAGATCGACGCGCTGACCAGCTCGCTGGCCTGGTGGGACAAGCGCGAGCAACTGCCCGAACGCTTTGCCGAACAAGGGCTGGACCCCGAATCGCCGCGTGTCCGCAAATGGCTTTGGGTCGCCGAAGCCCTGCGCGGCTTTCCCCGCCACCTGACGCAGCACGTCGGCGGCTTCGTCATCTCGCGCGGGCCGCTCGCCCGGCTCGTGCCGGTCGAAAACACCGCCATGCCGGAGCGCACCGTCATCCAGTGGGACAAGGACGACCTCGACACACTCGGCCTGCTCAAAGTCGATATCCTCGCCCTCGGCATGCTCTCCGCCATCCGGCGCATGCTTGCCATCGTCGGCCAGCGTTCCGGCCGACGCCTGGAAATGCACCAGATTCCCGAAGGCGATACCGCCACCTACGACATGCTTTGCCGCGCCGACAGCATGGGCGTCTTCCAGGTCGAATCGCGGGCACAGATGGCCATGCTGCCGCGCTTGCGGCCGCGCAGCTATTTCGACCTCGTCGTCGAGGTGGCGCTGGTGCGCCCCGGACCGATCCAGGGCGACATGGTGCATCCCTACCTCAAGCGGCGGCAGGGGCGGCAGCGAATCGAGAAAATCTCGCCAGCCGTCGACCAGGTGCTCGAACGCACCTATGGCGTTCCCATCTTTCAGGAACAGGTCATGCAACTGGCCATCGTCGCCGCCGGCTTCACCCCCGGCGACGCCGACCAGTTGCGCCGCGCCATGGCCGCCTGGCGGAAAAAGGGCAATTTGCAGCGTTATCAGGACAAACTGCGTCAGGGCATGGCGGCCAACGGCCTGCCCGCCGAGTTCGCCGAACGCATCGTCGCGCAGATCCAGGGCTTCGGCGAATACGGCTTTCCCGAATCGCACGCCGCCAGTTTTGCGCTGCTGGTCTATGCCTCGGCCTGGCTCAAATGCCATCATCCTGCCGCCTTCCTGTGCGGCCTGCTCAACAGTCAGCCGATGGGCTTCTACTCGCCCTCGATGCTGGTGCAGGACGCCCGCCGCCACGGCGTCGTCGTCCTGCCGCCGGATGTCACGGCCAGCGACTGGGAGAGCCGCGTCGACCCGGATGGCGCCGTCCGCCTGGGGCTGCGCGAAATCAGGGGGCTGGCGCGGGAAGCCGCCGAACGCATCGCTGCGGTCGACCGCCAAAAAAGGCCGTTTTTCAATGTCGCCGAACTTGCCGCACGCGCCGCCCTGACGCGGCACGATCTCGATCTGCTGGCCAACGCCGACGCCCTGCAGAGTTTGGCCGGGCATCGCCGCCAGGCCGCCTGGCTGGCCTGCGCCGAAAAAATCGCCAGTGCCGTGCAGGGCGACCTCTTCGCCGGCCTGCCAGCACGAGAGGCAGCCGCCGAACTCGGCGCGCCGGGCGAGGGAGAAAACCTCGTCGCCGACTACCGCAGTCTCGGCCTCACCCTGCGTCGCCATCCCCTCAACCTGCTGCGCCCGCAACTTGCCGCCCGCCGCTTCATCAAGGCCGCCGATCTGGCGCTGGCCGACAACCACGCCCTGATCCGCGCTGCCGGCATCGTTGTCGGCCGCCAGCGTCCCGGCACCGCCACCGGCATCGTCTTCGTCACGCTGGAAGACGAAAGCGGGCTGGCCAACATTGTCATTTATCCGCAACTGGTCGACAAGCAGCGGCGTGAACTGCTCGGTTCAAGGCTGCTCGGCGTCTACGGACAGTTGCAGAAGGAAGGCGAGGTCGTGCATCTGGTCGCCAAGCGCCTGGTCGACCTCTCCGCCTGGCTCGGTCGACTGCAGACGAGCAGCCGGGACTTCCACTGATCGTCGCGCGGCATTGCCATCATTGCCAGCCTTGCCGATCCCCGACTAATTATCGGTTCTCGTCTGCTCGACCCAGATCAGCTTGTCGACATCCAGGCCAAGCTCCCTGGCCTGCCTGAGCAATCCGCTGCGAACATCCGCCGGCAGTTGCTTGTCACGCGCCAGTATCCACAGATAGTCGCGATCCGGCCCGGCCACCATCGCCCAGCGGTAATCCTGCTGGTCCAGCGCGACGACATGGTAACCGCCATAGAACGGCCCGAAAAACGATACCTTGAGCGAGCCACGGTTCGACTCGCCGGTAAACAAGGCGCGCCCCACCGCCTGCCGCCACTCCTTGCGTTGGTTGTCGTAGCCACGGTTGATCACTTCAACGCTGCCGTCAGCTTGCGCCCGGTAAGTCGCGCTGACGTCGGTCAAGCCGCGCTCGAAGGAGTGGTCGAGGCGGGCCAGTTCGTACCACTTGCCTTCATAGCGCGTCAGATCGAAGGGAGTGACCGGCGTCATGCCTTCCGGTGGCGTCGTCGAGCAAGCACTCAAGCCAAGCAGGGAGGCCAGCAGCAACGCACTCAACGAACCGGCAAGCCGTGGACGACGCAGAAATTTGCTCATGTTTGAATATCCAAAGTCAGATTAATAATTTTGTCCTAGACAAAATTAGGAAACGTTAGTAATAATACGCGAGTAATGGCAATTAATGCGCTAAATATATTTTTTAGTCCATGACAACGCGACGTTTCCGGTATTGTGAAACAAGGCGCCGCATCATTGAGCTTTGGAGGCGACATGGAGAGAACTGCACTGATCACCGGTGCCGCCGGAGGCCTGGGCCGGGCACTGGCCGGCAAGCTCGCCGCCGACAGATGGAGGCTGGTCGTCACCAGCCGGGATGGCGAACGCCTGCGTCAAGCGTACGGCGATCAACATCTGCAAATTGTGGCCGACTGTTCGACGGCAGAAGGCGCCAGGCGCATTCTTGAAGTTGCCAAGGCAGAGCAGATGGTGCCAACCGCACTGGCGCACTGCGTCGGCAACATTCGGCTGGGTGCGCTGCATCGCATGAGCGAAACTGACTTCATGGACTGCCTGAACGCCAACCTGATCAGCGCCTTTCACACCCTCGCGGCTTTCATCAGTGCGCTGCGCGAGGCCCGGCTTCCCGGCGCTGCAGTCCTGGTTTCATCAGCCGCAGCACGGATCGGCACACCGAATCACGAAGCAGTCGCCGCGGCCAAAGCCGGGCTCGAGGGACTGGTGCGCGGCGCTGCGGCCAGCTACGCCAGTGCCGGCATCCGCGTCAATGCGGTAGCGCCCGGCATCATGGACACACCCGCCGCGACCGGCATTATCGGCAGTGAGACGGCCCGCACGGCGGCGGCGCGTCAGTATCCTTTGCCCGGCATTGGCACACCCGATGAACTGGCCGATCTGATGGCCTGGCTGCTGGCCGAGCGGGCCGCTCGCGTCACTGGCCAGATTTGGGCAATGGATGCCGGTTTTTCCACCATTCGTCCGCTGGTCAAGTGAGCGCGGCCATGGACGATACGCTTTCCAAACTGCCGCGCAGCGTGGCCTGGCTGGGTTATGGCGGCTTGTTGCCCTTTCTCTTCCTGGCGCCGGCCAGTCTGCTTGCTGGCCACCACGCGCCCGTGCTGAGCGATGCCCTGTTTGCCTACGGCGCGATCATCCTCAGCTTCGTCGGCGCCCTGCATTGGGGTTTTGCGATGACTTTGAGCGGGTTGTCGGAGCGGCAGCGAACGGCTGGTTTTGTCTGGAGCGTTATCCCGGCACTGCTCGCCTGGCCGGCGATTCTGCTTTCCCCGCCGCTGTCGGGGCTGTTGCTGATCCCGGGTTTTGTCGCCCATTACTTGCAGGACCATCGGCTGGCTGCCAAGGCGAGCTTGCCGGCCTGGTACCTGCCGCTGCGTTTTCGCCTGACCGTTGTCGCCAGCCTCTGTCTGGCTGCCGGCAGTTTCGCTCACTACGGATAAGACCCGTACAACTACCGAGAGGAGGGCAGCATGACACTCTTCAACAAGCTTCCCGGCTTCATCCGGACACCGCCCGGGCAAGAGAGGAAAATCCTTCGCCGGTTGCCCCTGATACTCGTGCTTGGCACACTCGTGCCGGGCATTCCTTCGCTTGCCGCCCGGGTTTTCATCTCAAGCGGGACCCAAACAGAAATTGCCACGGCGATCATGACTGTCGATATCTACGGAATCAGCCTGATCGTTCTGCACTGGACAGTCGTGCTTACCGTAGCCATCGCCGCTTTTATCGTCATGGTGATGAAGGGTCCGGCCTATGTTGCCGATCCTTACCCGCTTGAGGATTCAGAGCGTCCGGACAGCCCGGGACAGCGCTGTGCCAGTGGCCGACATTGACCTGATGCGCCCGGCAGCGTCGAGCCTCGCCGTTCCTGGCAACCGCTGGTCGCGGCTGGCCAGGCTGGGTGGTCTGGCCTCCGGTGTTGCCGGTGGCATGCTGGCAGAAGGCGTGCGGCAATTTGCCCAGGGCAAACGGCCAAGTGTTGGAGACTTGCTGCTGACCCCGGGCAACGCCCGCCGCGTCGCCGACCAGCTCGCCCGGTTGCGCGGTGCAGCGATGAAGGTCGGACAGTTGATGTCGATGGATGCCGGCGATCTGCTGCCGGCCGAACTGGGAGACATTCTCGCCCGGCTGCGCTCGGATGCCCACCCGATGCCGATGAGCCAGCTTGTCGCCGTCCTCGGCACCCATTGGGGCGAAGACTGGGATCGGCATTTCGCGCGTTTTTCCTTTACGCCGATGGCGGCCGCCTCGATTGGCCAGGTCCACGCCGCACTGACCAGGGATGGCAGGCATCTGGCGATCAAGGTTCAGTACCCCGGCGTCCGTCAGAGCATCGACAGCGACGTCGACAACGTCGCCACATTGCTGCGAATTTCCGGTTTGTTGCCCAAGAGACTGAACATCGACCCGCTCCTCGAAGAGGCGAAACAACAGTTGCACGCCGAAGCCGATTACGTCAGCGAGGGCAGGTGGCTGCGCCAGTACCGAGAGTTGCTGCGAGATGCGCCCGACTTTGCCGTGCCGGAAATGCACGGCGACCTCAGCACCGCCAGCATCCTGGCCATGTCTCATGTCGGCGGCGAGCCCATCGAATCGGTCCTTGGCCTGCCGCAAGCCGAACGTGATCGGGTCGCGGAACTGCTGTTCACCTTGCTCTTCCGCGAGATTTTTGAATTCAAACTGATCCAGACCGACCCCAACTTCGCCAATTACCGCTACGACCGCACTACCCGGCAACTGATCCTGCTTGACTTCGGCGCAACCCGCGCCTACCCGGCGACCATGGTTGACGCCTACCGGACGCTGATTTCCGGCGGTATCGCCGGCGATTACAGCGCCATGTTTGCAGCGGCGAGCGCCGTCGGCTATTTTCAGGGCGAGATCAAGGATCGCCAGCGCCGGTCCGTGCTCGACATCTTCGCGCTGGCTTGCGAACCGCTGCGCCATGCCGGCGCCTACGACTTCGGCAGGTCCGATCTCGCCGCCCGCATTCGCGACGCCGGCATGATCCTCGGCCGAGACAGGGAGTTCTGGCACACGCCGCCGGCTGCCGCGCTGTTCCTCCATCGCAAGCTTGGCGGACTGTACCTGCTGGCGGCCCGGCTCGAGGCCCGGGTCGATGTCCGACAGTTGGCCGAGTGCTTCCTCGTCCAGCCGGCATGACGCTTTCTGTGTTCCGCTTTGACGCACCCGAGTCGGTAAGCGGCTGGCGTGCCATCGACGATGCGGTCATGGGTGGCGTCTCTTCCAGCGCAATCTCTTACGTCCCCGGGGAGAGGGCGGTGTTTTCGGGCTTTGTCTCCCTCGCCAACAATGGCGGTTTCGCCTCGGTTCGCTCGCCATCGTTCGCAGCGCTCGGCGACGGCGGGGCGTTTCTGCTTACGGTGCGCGGTGATGGCAAGCGCTACAAGTTCAGCGTGCGAACGGACGCGGCGTTTGACGGTGTCAGCTATCAGGCGGCATTTCAGCCGCCATCCGGGGAATGGGTGGTGGTTCGCCTCGCCACTGGCGATTTTTTGCCGACGTGGCGGGGACGGATCGTCGACAACGCGCCGCCGCTCGATCCCGCACGCGCGCAACAGCTTGGCCTGCTGATTGCCGACCGCCAGGCAGGCGGGTTCCGCCTGGAGGTAAGTGCGATCGAACTCGCCGACTGAGCGGCCAAGTTACGCCTGCTTCCCGTCTTGACCATCCGCGGCATGGCAACATGGTTCAACTCGCTGGCATCGAGGCACTGTAGTGGGGAGGATCGGCCAGCATTGAACAGCGGTGAATCGGTCGCAGTGATGAGGAACTTAAGACTTTCAGCGAAATCCTAGAGTTGCTTCGTAACAGGAATGACGCATGATCAAATTCTCGTTTGCCAAGGTATGGGTGAGCGTGCTCCTGCTAGGCGCCAGCCTCTCCGTGGTGGCGTTGGCGACGAGCCGGCCCGAGCGGACGGCGCCCGCCGCCTGCAGCGAACCGGGACGCTGGCTGTCCTTTGACGGCAAGCAGGTGCGGACAGTTGCGGCCACCGGGGTGATTGCAGATGCGGTGAGCAATGAGGTGGTGCTGCTTGGCGAACAGCATGACGTCGAGGATCATCACCGCTGGCAACTGCAGGTGCTGTCCGCCTTGCATGCCCAGCGCCCGGATCTGGTCATCGGTTTCGAAATGTTCCCGCGCCGCGTACAACCCGTGCTCGACCGCTGGGTCGCGGGCAAGATGTCGACCAAGGAGTTCCTGGCGCAGGCCGAGTGGGATCAGATCTGGAATTTCCCGCCGCAATACTACCTGCCGCTGTTCGAATTCGCGCGCATCAACCGTATTCCGATGCTGGCCCTCAATATTGATCGGTCATTGACGCGGGCAATTTCCGAGAAAGGCTGGGAGAGCGTTCCATCCACCCAGCGCGAAGGCATCGGCCGTGCCGCCGCGCCGTCGCCCGCCTATCGCGAATTTCTGCGTGACATGCATCGCGTTCATGCCGCCGAGCGCGGGCAATCGCAGGGCAGGAAAGCCGGCAAGTCCGAGCCGACCTTCGAGAACTTTGTCGCTGCCCAACTCGCCTGGGACCGTGCCATGGCCGAGGCGTTGGCCAAGCCGCTCAGGGCGGGGAGCGACGGCCGGCCACTGGTCATCGGCATCATGGGCAGCGGGCACATCCGTTTCGGACATGGCGTCGAGCATCAGTTGCACGACCTCGGTATCGAGCGGGTGGCCAGCCTCCTTCCTGCCTCGCTCCCCGGCGGGTGCCAGGATCTGCAGGCCGGGCTGGCCGATGCAGTTTTCGTGCTGCCGGAACGGTTGCAACTGGTGCCCGAGACGCCACGCCTAGGGATTACGCTGGAAGACGACAACAAGGGCTTGCGCATCGCGCAGGTGAAAGCCGGCAGTCTTGCCGAAAAATCGGGGCTGCAGGCCGGCGATCGCATCCTCGAAATGGCGGGGCGCCCGAGTACGAACAGCAATGAAGCGGTCACGGTGATCCGTCGCCAGCCACCGGGCACCTGGCTGCCGCTGCGCGTCGCGCGCAATGACATGCAGCTCGATGTGGTCGTGCGCTTTCCCGCCAGCCCGTGATTTGACTCGATGACAAGAGTGATCTCCATCCTCCGGCGGCTGCTCCTGCCTGTCATTCCGCTGCTGTTTGCGGGGCTTGCCGGGGCGACGCCGGCATTGGAACTCGAGCTGACCCTCGACCCGGCGACCCGGGCGTTGCGGGCCGATGCGATGCTGACGCCGGCGGATCGTGACTTTTCCTTTCTGCTTCATGAGTCACTGCAGGTCACCAAGGTTTCGGCGGCAGGCAAGGCGCTGCCTGTAGAGCAGCGTGCCGGCCCGGCCGGCCTCAAGCAATGGCTTGTCCGCCAGCCCAAGGCAGGTGAGCAGCTGCAGATCAGCTACAAGGGATACCTGCCGGCGCTTGATCGCCAGCGCGACCATCGTGGCGTGCTGCAGCGGATGCCGCCGATGAGCTCCCCGGAAGGCAGTTTCCTGTCGGCGGGCAGCGCCTGGTATCCGCAGCCGCCAGGGATGTTCGACTACCGGGTGCACCTCTCACTGCCCGGCGACCAGCGTGCCCTGGTCGCCGGGCGGCGGGTTGCGGAAACCTTGCCGGCCGGGCCGGGCGAGCGCTATCGCGCGACCTTCGAATTCGGCCAGCCGACCGATGGCATCGACCTGATGGCCGGCCCCTGGCGGGTGCGTGAAAAAACTGTCGCCCGCAAGGATGCGCCGACGCTCGTCCTGCGCACCTTTTTCCCCGCCGAGCTCGATGCGGAACCGGGGCTGGCCCAAGCCTACCTTGAGGATACGCAGCGTTATATCGAGCGTTACAGCCAGGAAATCGGCGACTACCCGTACAGCGAGTTTTCCATTGTCGCCGGCCCCTTGCCGACCGGCTTCGGGATGCCGACCCTGACCTATCTTGGCGAGGCTGTCCTGCGCCTGCCTTTCATCCGCAAGACCTCGCTCGGCCACGAGATCCTGCACAACTGGTGGGGCAATGGCGTCTATGTCGATTATGCGCGCGGCAACTGGTCCGAGGGGCTGACCACCTTCATGGGCGACTATGCCTACAAGGAAGCGGAATCCGCGACCGCCGCCGCCGAGATGCGCCTGGCCTGGTTGCGTGATGCGGCGTCCCTGCCGCCTGGCGACCAGCCCGCGCTGCGCGATTTTCGTTCGCGCGCGCATGGTGCCGGGGCGGCAGTGGGCTACGGCAAGTCGGCGATGCTGTTCGTCATGCTGCGCGACCGCATCGGCGAAACGGCGTTTCGCCAGGGCATCCGCGACTTCTGGGCCAGCCGGCGGTTCACGGTCGCCTCCTGGGATGACCTGCAGGCCGCATTCGAGAAGGCCTCTGGCCAGGATCTCGGGCCTTTTTTCGCTGCCTGGCTGGAGCGGCGCGGCATGCCCGCCGTCGTCATCGCAGGCGCCGAGACCAAGCCGCTCGGCAACCGGCACCGCCTGAGCCTTGATGTAAGGCAGGGCAAGCCGCCACTGTCCCTGCGCCTGCCGGTCGAAATCAGCGGGCCGGGCCGCCGCGAAGAGCGCTGGATCGATCTGGCGGCGGCGCGCTCGGTGGTTTTGCTGGATCTTGATTTC
>DATIUN010000222.1:0-6490 GCA_035466795.1 Azonexus sp.
GCCGTGGCTTTTTTTCGACTTCACCACAAATGCCATTGACAGTCATTCGCATCCGTATAAAATGCGAACTGTTCTCATCAAGCACCTACTGCTGTTCACGGAGGCTGTCGATGTATGTTTGTGTCTGCCAGGCCGTCACCGAGCGCCAGATTCGCGAAGCCGCCGAAGGCGGTGCCCGCACGTTGAAAGACCTGCGCCGCGACCTCGGCGTCACCCGCGACTGCGGACATTGCGCATCCTTTGCCCGTCAGTGCCTGCATGAGGCCAACGCCGCTCAGGCGAAGCCGGGAAAAGCGCTCGGCGCCGCCTTCGCCTAACCCTGCCTTGTAGGCGGTTCCGCCGGCGCGGCGAACCAGTCGTCCTTGTTCACCACGACATCGCCCTTCGGCTGCAGCACGAAGTGCGGCGACATGATCTGGACGCCATAGGTGTTGAACTGGTCCTGGATGTGCGAGTGCAGTTCGGAAAGTATCTGGATGCGCTCGAGCGGGCGATCGACGTAGGCGTAGAGCTCGTATTCGACGTAGTAGTCCTGCAGGGCCTTCTGCATGACAAAGGGCTTTGGCATCGCGCGCAGTCCCGAGGTCTCTTCCGCGGCTTTGATCAGCATCGCATGCACCTGGCGCCAGGGCGTATCGTAGCCGATGGTCACCGTCGTCGAAATCAGCGCCCCGCGCTCGCCGAAGGCGCCGGTATAGTTCTTGATCGCGGTGCTGACCAGTACGGCATTGGGGATGGTCACTTCTTCGTTGCGCATGTTGACGATCTTGGTCGACAGCGCCGCCATTTCCTTGACCACCCCGGTCACCTCGCCGATGCTGACAAAATCACCGACCTTGAGCGCCCGCGAATAGATCAGCACCAGCCCGCTCATCATCTGCGTGACGACGCCGGCTGAGCCGAGGGTGAGCATGAAGCCGAACATGACCGACAGCCCCTTGAACGCCTCGCTATCGGCGATCGGCAGATAAGGATAGGCGATGGCGATGCCGACCGCCCAGATCATGACGCCGACCAAGCGACGCGTCGCATGGGCGGTGTCGCGGTGCACGCCGGGAATCAGCGAACGTCCCTGATAGACATTGTCGAAAATGTTACCGGCGACATCATTGGCGGCCTTGGCGAGAAAAAGGATGACGGCCACGGTCAACAGCCCGGGAATCGAAGAAACCGCTCCCTCTCCAAACGTCTGGAGCATGTCCAGCAAAAACCCTTCCAGTCGTTCGGCCAGCGGCTGGGTCAGCGGAAAACTGGCCAGCACGTAGGCAAACCACAGATAGACGACAGAAATCCAGAGGCCGATCAGGATCAGATGAGCGACCCTCTTGACCAATAACCAGCCCTGCGCAGCCCAGCGCAGCCCGGAACTTTCGTTGGCAGAGAGGATTCTCTTCTGCAGGCGCTCGAGCACGAGGTTGGTGGCCTTCTGGATCGCCCATAGCAGGGCCAGCATGACCCCCGTGGCGAGCAGCGACAGCAAGGTACCCTTGACCAGAACCGGGGCGTGCCCTTGGCGGATCATCGCCTCCAGCGCCAGCGCCAGTCGCTTCTCGGCCTGCTGCGCGACGTCGTCGAGGCTTTGCTTTTGTTCGGGGTCGAGGTCTCCCTCATACAACCCGAATGCAAGCTGGTCGCCAACATAAAAGATAACTGCCCGCCGCCCGTCAATCTCAATTGTCTGACGCGTAATCGGCTTCGCCAGTTCGCGTTCACCGAGCATCCGCAAGCGCTCGTGGATGCGCTTGATCCGGCTCTCCGGTGAAGCGCCCTGCACGGTCGCGCGCAAGGTGGCGATGTCACGATTGGCGATGCTCAGCACTGCTTCCGGACTCGCCTCGCCCTTGGCGAACGACTGCCCGGAAACCAGTGCAAGCCCGAGAAAGAGGATTAAGCGAAGCGTTGACCCAAGGCTGTTCATTGCGGATTCTCCAGGCTCAGAAAACCTCGACCGAAGGTAGTCCCTCGACCACTTCACCGATCACCGAGACATGCGAGAAGCCCTGCTGCAGGAAAATCGACAGCACCTCGGTTACCGTCTCCGGCGAGCACGAAACCAGCAGCCCGCCCGCTGTCTGCGGATCAGTCAGCAAGGTCCGTTCGTTGTCGCCGAGGTTTTCCGCAAGTTTCACGTCCTGACCGAAACTGCCCCAGTTGCGCCGCGACGCGCCAGCCTTGTAACCCGCATCGATCAGTTCCATCGCTCTTCCAAGCAACGGCAGCGCCGCAAAATCGACCCGTGCGCCCACCTTGCTGCCCCGGCACATGCCGAGCAGGTGGCCGAGCAGGCCGAAGCCCGTGACATCGGTCACCGCATGGACACCGTCAAGGCAGGCCAGCACCGGTCCCGGCGTATTGAGCTGAGTGGCGCTGGCGATCATGACGTCGTAATCGCTGGCGCTCAGCGCATCCCGTTTCAGCGCCGTGCTGTACACGCCGATGCCGAGCTGCTTGCCCAAAATCAGCCGGTCGCCGGGGCGGGCGGTGCCGTTGCGCTTGAGATGGGCCGGATTGACCAGGCCGACCACCACCAGCCCGTAGATCGGCTCCATCGAATCGATGGTATGGCCACCGGCCACGGGGATGCTGGCCAGCCGGCATACCGATTCGCCGCCCTCGAGCACCTTGCCGATGGTTTCGAGCGGCAACAGGCTGACCGGCATACCGACCAGCGCCAGCGCAAAGAGCGGGGTGGCACCCATGGCATAGACGTTGGAAATTGCGGTCGTCGCCGCGATGCGCCCGAAATCGAACGGGTCATCGACGATCGGCGTAAAGAAGTCGGTCGTCGCGACGATCGCCTGTTGCGCACTGAGCTGGTAGACCGCGGCATCGTCGCTGTTTTCCTTGCCGATCAGCAACTGCGGCGGAACGATGCCCGGCTTGATGCCGGAAAGTATCTTCTCGAGGATGTCCGGGGCGACCTTGCAACCGCCGCCGCCACCGTGGGTTAGCTGGGTAAGTCTGACCTGCTCTGCTGACACGGCTGTTCTCTGCTGATGTTGTTATGGCGCAGAGTTTAACTCACTCGGCATCGAAGCCCGCATCCTGGATCGCCGCGACCAGCGCGCTGCGCGCAACGACTTGCGGATCGAAGGAGACCCGCGCCTCGGCCGCCTCCAGCGAAACCTCGGCTGCCGCCACCCCCGGCAACGCGGTCAGCACGCCGGTGATGTTCTTGACGCAACCCTGACAGCTCATGCCGCCGACCTTGATGACTATGGCTTCCATCTCCTACTCCTTGCCCACAAACGGATGTTTCTTGAGAAATGCGACCAGTTCCTCGGGCGGCAGTGGACGGCTGAAATGGTAGCCCTGCACCAGTTCGCAGCCCATGCCGCGCAGGATCGCATATTGCTCCCTGGTTTCGACGCCCTCGGCCAGCACCTTGAGGCGCAGACTGCGGCCCATGCTGAGGATGGTCGAGGCGATGGCGCGGTCGTCCGGATCGACTTCCAGATCACGGACGAAGGAACGGTCGATCTTCAGCTTGCCGACCGGGAAACGCTTGAGATAGGCGAGCGACGAATAGCCGGTCCCGAAATCGTCGAGCGCCAATTCGACCCCCATGCCGTTGAGCGCCGAGAGCGTGCCGAGATTCAGTTCGGCGTCGTTCATCACCGTGCGCTCGGTCAATTCCAGTTCGAGGAAACGTGCCTCCAGGCCGGAGGTCGCCAGCGCGTTGGCGACGGTGTCGACAAAGCCCGCCTGGCGGAACTGCAGCGGCGACACATTGACCGCGACGACCAGCGGCGGCAGCCCGGCATCCTGCCAGACGCGAACCTGCCGGCAAGCTTCGCGCAGCACCCAGTCGCCGATCGGGTTGATCAGCCCGATGTCCTCGGCGACGTGGATGAACTGGTCCGGCGGGATCAGCCCGACTTCCGGATTCTGCCAGCGGATCAGCGCCTCGACGCCGATCGTCGTGCCGCTTTCGATATGAACCAGCGGTTGATAGTGCAGGATGAATTCGCGCGCGCCCAGCCCGCGCCGCAGTCCGCTTTCCATCAACAGGTGCTTGAGCGTCGCGACATTCATCTCGCTCGAATAGAAACGGAAGGCATTGCGGCCTGCCTCCTTGGCCTTGTACATCGCGGCATCGGCATTGCGCAACAGGGTCTCGAAATCCGTGCCGTCGACCGGATAAAGGCTGATCCCCAGTGACGGGGTGATCGTCAGGTCATGCCCGGCCACCGAGAATGTCGGGGCGCAAACCTCGAGCAGACGGCAGGCGACTTCGGCGGCACCCGAGGCGTGAACCCCAGGCAAGGCGATGATGAATTCGTCGCCGCCGAGGCGGGCCAGCGTATCGACCTTGCGCACCACCGTCGCCAGGCGCTGCGCCACGGCGCACAGCAGTTCGTCGCCGATGCTGTGGCCAAGTGAGTCATTGACCCGCTTGAAGTGATCGAGATCGAGGAAGATCAGCGCCATCTCCGATCCGTCGCGCTCCGCTGCGGCGAGCAACTGGGTGCTGCGGTCGCGCAACAGCCGGCGGTTGGGCAAGCCGGTCAGCGGGTCGAAATCGGCCAGTTCGCGAACCCGCATTTCGGCTTCCTTCTGCGCCGAGATGTCGAGCACGGTGCCGACCGAAGCCGGCCGCCCGTCATAGGTCGCCGGCGAACCGAGGATAATGACCGGCAGGGTCGAGCCGTCCTTGCGCAAACCGGTGATTTCGTAAGGCGCTCCCGGTTCGCCGGCAGCGCGCTGCCGTATTTGTTCCCGAACCATGGCGCGCTGCTCGGGAACGATCAGGTCGAGCGGGCTCAGACGGTTCACCAGTTCCGCTTCGCTATAGCCCATAAGATTGGCCAGGAAGGGGTTCACATAGCGGAAAAGATCGTCCTGCAGCAGGAAAATCCCGACCTGCGCGGCTTCCATCGTCGCCCGGAACTGCGCCTCCTTCTCGCGCATGACTTCCGCCGCCGCGATCTGTTCGCTGACATCGACCACCACGCTGCAGGCCACCAGGGGTCTGCCGTCCGCATCGACATCAAACATCATCGAATCATGACAATGCCTGACCCGGCCATCGGCGCCAACCAGACGGTAATCGACGGCCAGCGAGGTGCGCTGGCCCGGGCGCCCTGCCGCAGCCTCCCGGATGCGCACCAGGGCGGCTTCGTAATCACCGGGCAACATGTGGCGGCCGACCAGATCCATGCCGGCATCGCGTATGGCATCCAGATCCAGCCCGAACAGCTTGGAGGCGGCCCCGGAAATGTATTCGAAGCGGCCGCTGACCAGGTCCAGACGATAGACGACGTGCGCGATGTTCTCGAGCAGCGCTTCGTACGGCAACAGTTTTTCGCTATTTTCCAGACATTTCCCCATGCGCTAGCCGCCCCGAGGACGCCAGCGCTTCAGCAACAGGGAATTCGACACCACCGAAACCGAACTCATGGCCATCGCCGCGCCGGCAACGACCGGGTTGAGTGCACCGAAGGCGGCCAGCGGAATCCCCAGTACATTATAGATAAACGCGGAGAAGAGGTTCTGACGAATCTTCCTCAGCGTGGCGCGCGACAGTTCGATGGCATCATCGACGCCGCACAGGTCGCTGCGGATCAGGGTCAGGTCGGCGGCCTCGACCGCCGCGTCGGAACCGGCGCCGATGGCGAAGCTGACATCGGCGGCGGCCAGCGCCGGTGCATCGTTGATGCCGTCGCCGACCATCGCCACCAGCCCGCCGTCCGCTTTCAGTTCGGCGACGGCCGCCGCCTTGGCGCCGGGCAGGATGCCGGCACGGAATTCGTCGATGCCCGCTTCGCGGGCGATCGCCGCCGCTGTCGCCGCGTTGTCGCCGGTCAGCATGACCACCCGGATGCCGCGCGCGCGCAGGCGCTCGACCGCCATCCGCGAGGTCGGCCGCAGGGCATCGGCGATGGCGAGCAACGCCAGCACCGTGCTGTTTTCTTCCAGCACAACGACGGTCTTGCCTGTCGCCTGCAGGCCGAGCACCGCCGGATCGTCGGCCATGCCCAGCCAGGCCGGCGCGCCGAGGCGCAACGCGCGCCCGTCGATCTCGCCGGAAACGCCATGGCCCGGCATCGCGTTGAAATTTGCCACTTTTGGCAGGTCGACCGCACCAGCCCTGGCCAGAACGGCGCGCGCCAACGGATGTTCCGAACCCTGTTCAAGCGCCGCCGCCAGGCGCAGCGCCGCATCGCCGTCGGCGGCCAGCGCCACGACGTCGGTCACTTGCGGTTCGCCGCGGGTCAGCGTGCCGGTCTTGTCGAGGGCGAGCACGGTGATCTTTTCCGCACGTTCCAGCGCCTCGGCATTCTTGACCAGAATGCCGGCCCGGGCGCCCTGCCCGGTGCCGACCATGATCGCCGTCGGCGTCGCCAGCCCGATCGCGCACGGGCAGGCAATGACCAGCACGGCGACGGCATTGACCAGCGCTTCGGCGAAATCGCCGGCATGCAGCCACCAGCCGATCAAGGTCACCAGCGCGATGGCACAAACCACCGGCACGAAAACCGCCGAGATC
>DATIUN010000223.1:0-9006 GCA_035466795.1 Azonexus sp.
CCACGCGCTGGCCTTTGGCGGCTGGCAATTGCCGGCGGTCCGCATCCTGTGGATCGTCGCGCTCGGTCTTTTCCTGCTCTGGCAGCCCTTCGTCGCCGGTGAGCAGCGCATGAGCACGCGCCAGGGCGGCATATTGCTGGCTGCCGCACTGGTCTCGACCTGGCTGCTCAACCCCTGGCTGATTCTGATCTGGTGCGGCGCACTGGCGGCGGTGATCGGTGGCCGCGTGCTGTGGACCGGCAGCCGCCTCGAGCGCAGTGGCTATCTGCTGGCCTTTGGCTATCTGGTATGCCTGATCATTTTCGGCGTCGTACCGGAAGTTTCCCCGACCGTCGTGCTGGACCCTCTGCCGCGGACGACGATCGGCCTCTACATGCCAGCCCTGCTCGTCTTGCTCCTTGCTTTCCCCGCCCACCCGCAGCGCCGCCAGGCTGGCGATGCATTCGACCTTTTCTATGGCATGCTGGTCTTCCTGGCGCTCGCGGTCTTGGTGCTCGGCGCCCTGGCATTCACCTTCGTTGCCGGCATCAGCTACGTCGAAGCGCTGGCCCAGACTTCGCTGTCCATCGCCGCCGCGCTGCTGGTGCTGGCCTGGGCGTGGAATCCGCGCGGCGGCTTCTCGGGCATCGGTTCCGCCTTCTCGCGCTATCTGCTCTCGGTGGGACTGCCGCTCGAGCAATGGCTGATCCAGCTTGCCGAAACCAGCGAGAAGGAAAGCCACCCGGTGCGCTTTCTCGCCACAATCATCGGGCAACTCGACCGCATGCCCTGGGTCGTTGGTTGCCGCTGGCGAGCAAGCGGCGACGCCGGAAATTTCGGCGTCGTCTCGCCGAACACCCAGGAATATGCTCGGGACGATGTCAGCCTGACCGTCTATTTCCGTTACATACCGTCCCCGGCGATGCGCTGGCACGTCGATTGGCTGCTGCGCCTGGCCACCGAGTTCTACCTCGTCAAGTTCCAGACCCACGAATTGCAGCGTATGGGCTACCTGCAGGCGGTGTATGAAACCGGCGCCCGCGTGACGCACGACGTCAAGAATCTGCTGCAGTCGCTGCAAACCCTTTGCTATGCGGCGGCACAGCCCGGCGACCCGGCGGCGGTGGCGCAGTTGCTGGCGCGCCAGCTGCCGCAGATCGCCGAACGCCTGAAGTCGACGCTCGACAAGTTGCAGCGGCCGCAGATCGAAGTCATCAGCAGCATTTCCGCCGCCGAGTGGTGGGCGCGCCTGCAGGACCGCCATGCCGGGAACGGCATCGTATGGCGCGGCGACCTGCGCGGCGCTGCCGAGTTGCCCGGCGCCCTTTTCGACAGCGTCGCCGAAAACCTGTTGCAGAATGCGCTGGCCAAGCGGCAACACGAGAGCGGCATTGAAATATCGGTCAATTTGACCGTCGACCGCGACAATCTCGATTTAAGCGTGCGCGATACCGGCCAAGCCATCGCCCCGGCGATCGCCGACGCGCTGTTCCGCGAACCGGTCCAGTCCGAGTTCGGGCTGGGCATCGGTCTTTACCATGCGGCGAAACAAGCGGAGGAGGCAGGCTATCTGCTGAATCTGGCCGAGAATCGGCCCGGCGCGGTCGCCTTCAGGCTGGCGCGCCGGAACTGACCGCCGCGCCAGTCGGCGATGGCGCAGCGCGCGGGCCGACGATCTGGTACACGGGCGTGTTTCCCTTGCCCTTCAGGTGGATGATCAGCGGCTCACGAAATTCGAAGCGATCCACCAGCCGCCGATAGGTGGCCTCGTCCACATGCACCATACCCGGCACGCCTTCGCTGGTGATGCGGCTGGCCAGATTGACGGTATCGCCCCACAGGTCGTAAATGAACTTCTTCTTGCCGACCACGCCGGCGACCACCGGACCGGTACCGATGCCGATCCGCACTTCCAGACGCAAATTGTTAACCTCGAAGTCGTTGCGCAACACGTCGCGCATCGCCAGTGCCAGTTCGGCGATCGCCTGCGAGTAGTTGCCTTGCTCGTTGTTCAGGCCGCCGGCGGCCATGTAGGCATCGCCAATGGTCTTGATCTTCTCGACGCCGAACTTCTCGGCCAGTTCGTCGAACGAGGAGAAAATACGATTGAGCATCGCGAACACCTGCTGTGGCGACATGCCCTCGGCCAATTTCGTGAAATTGACGATATCGACGAACATCACCGTGACATCGGCGAAACCGTCGGCGATCGTCTGCTTCTCGTGCTTCAGCCGCTCGGCGATGGGGCCGGGCAGGATGTTGAGCAACAGGCGCTCGGAGCGATCCTGTTCATCCTGCAACAGGCGGTGGGTTTCCTCCAGGCTGGCCTGCGCCTTGGATTTTTCCTGCGTGGAATAGCGGAGCAGCAGATAGACGATGGTCGATACCGCCGCGAAATTAAGCGCGAAGAAGAAGACGCTGACCCGGATCGGCACCTGCGTCCCGCTCGGAACCATGCTGTCGGCGAGAAAATAGTCGAAAAATCCGGACAGCGCGGTCAGGAAGATATACGCGAAAAACCACGCCGCCGATTCGCGTACACCAAAGAACAATACGGCACCGATCGGTGCCAGCAACCCCCAGAGGCTGATGCCGCTGGCCGTGATGAAGTTGCCGATGCTCCACTGCACCACGAAGGGCATGAACAGGAAGAGCGCCAGTTGCGAGTAGCGGAAAAAATTGAAATTGCCGCTCTTGAGGAAAAAAATCAGGTTGGAAACCAGCAGCAACTGGAAAACGAAGGGCGCCGTCGAGGAGAATTTCGGGCCCATTTGCCAGTAGAGGAAGAGCCACAGCATCGACCCCAGGGAAACTAGTCCGGTGGCGAATATCAGCAGCGATTTTTTCAGGCGCGTCTCGGCGTCGTCATCCGGATTGAATCCGGCAGTGCTTAATCCGCGAAACAAGGTAGGTTTGGACTGACTCATTGGATCCCTGCCGTCGAAACGACGGTTCCCGTGCAGTTTGGCAGTCGACAACCCCGACGTCAATAAGGCAACGGCATGCGCAGGGACTCAGGAAAACAAGCGCGCCAGTTCTTCTCCGGGCGATGGCGCCCGCATGAAAGCCTCGCCGACCAGGAAAGCATTGACCTGGCTGGCGCGCATCAGCGCTACATCCGCCGGCGTCAGGATGCCGCTCTCGGTGACGACGATGCGCTCCGCCGGAATACGGGCGAGCAGGCCGAGCGTGGTATCGAGCGTGACATCGAAGGTGCGCAGGTTGCGATTGTTGATGCCGAGCAACGGGGTCTTGAGCTGCAGCGCGGCGTCAAGCTCTTCGCCGTTGTGCACCTCGACCAGGACGGCCATGCCGTAGCCGTGCGCTTGCGCTTCGAGCGCCTGCATTTCCGCCAGGCTCAATGCGGCGGCGATGAGCAGGATACAGTCGGCGCCCATGGCGCGGGCTTCGGCGACCTGATAGGCGTCGACCATGAAGTCTTTGCGCAGGACGGGCAAGTTACAGGCGGCGCGGGCGGCTTGCAGGTATTCCGGGCAGCCCTGGAAGTATTGGCGGTCGGTCAGCACCGACAGGCAGGCAGCGCCGTGCTGATCGTAGCTGCGGGCGATGTCGGCCGGGTGGAAGTCGGGGCGGATGATGCCTTTCGACGGGCTGGCCTTCTTGATTTCGGCGATGACAGCCGGCTGACCGCTGGCGATCTTGCGGCGGATGGCGCCGACGAAATCGCGCGGCGCCGGCTGGGCAGCCGCCGCCGCTTCGACGGCAACGAGCGGACTGACAGTCAGTGCCGCAGCGATTTCCTCACGCTTGGTGGCAATGATCTTGTCGAGGATGTCGCTCGCCATTACTGCGCCAACCGCTGCGTGCATTGAACGAACTGCTCAAGTTTGCCGCGCGCAGCGCCGCTGGCGATGGCTTCGCGTGCCCTGGCGATGCCATCGCCGATGCTGTCGGCGACGTTGGCGACGTACAGCGCCGCACCGGCGTTCAGGCAGACGATTTCGCGCGCTGCACCCGGCTTGTTGTCGAGGGCGCCGAGCAGCATGTCCTTCGACTCCTCGGCACTGCCGACGCGCAGGTTGCGCAGCGACATCATTTGCAGTCCGAAGTCTTCGGGATGCACTTCGTATTCGCTGACCTCGCCATTCTTGAGTTCGCCAACCAGGGTCGCCGCACCGAGCGAGATTTCGTCGAGATTGTCCTTGCCGTGTACGACCAGCACGCGCTCGGCGCCCAGGCGCTGCATGACGCGCACCTGGATGCCGACCAGATCGGGGTGGAACACCCCCATCAGCGTATTCGGGGCGCGCGCCGGATTGGTCAGCGGGCCGAGGATGTTGAAGATGGTGCGCACGCCCATTTCGCGGCGCACCGGCGCCACATGCTTCATGGCGCTGTGGTGGTTGGGGGCGAACATGAAGCCGATGCCGGTTTCGGCGATGCAGGCAGCGACCTTCTCGGGCGACAGCATGATATTGACGCCAAGCGCTTCCAGCACGTCGGCGCTGCCGGAACTGGAGGACACGCTGCGGCCGCCATGCTTGGCCACCTTGGCGCCGGCACCGGCGGCCACGAAGATCGAGGCCGTCGAGATGTTGAAGCTGTGCGCCGAGTCGCCGCCGGTACCGACGATGTCGACGAAATGGCGGTCGTAAGGCACCGTGACCGGCGTCGCCAGCTCGCGCATGACGCTGGCGGCGGCAGCGATCTCGCCGATGGTTTCCTTCTTGACGCGGAGCCCGGTGATGATGGCGGCGATCATGACCGGCGTGACTTCGCCGCCCATGATCTGACGCATCAGCGAGACCATTTCGTCGTGGAAAATTTCGCGGTGTTCGATGACACGCTGGAGGGCGGCTTGCGGGGTCATTTCTTGTATTCGTCCAGGAAGTTCTTGAGCAGGTCGTGACCGCGTTCGGTCAGGATCGATTCGGGATGGAACTGCACGCCCTCGACGGCCAGCGTCTTGTGGCGCACGCCCATGATCTCGCCGTCGTCGGTCCACGCCGTGATGTCGAGGCAATCCGGCAGACTCGCGCGCTCGATCGCCAGCGAGTGGTAGCGGGTGCAGGTCAGCGGATTGGGCAGGCCTTTGAAAACACCCTCGTTTTTGTGGTGGACCGCAGACACCTTGCCATGCATCAACTGCTTGGCATGAACGATCCTGCCGCCGAAGGCCTCGCCGATCGCCTGATGGCCAAGGCAGACGCCGAGCAGTGGAATCCTGCCGGCGAATTCGCGGATTGCGGCGAGCGAAATGCCGGCCTGCGTCGGCGCGCAGGGGCCGGGCGAGATGACCAGATAGTCAGGCTGCAGGCGCGCCACTTCGGCGAGCGTGATGGCGTCGTTGCGGTAAACCTGTACCTCCTGCCCGAGTTCGCCGAAGTACTGGACGATGTTGTAGGTGAAGCTGTCGTAATTGTCGATCATCAGCAGCATGCTGTTGATTCCTTGCCTGTTTCGTGAGTGTTCGATTCTACATTAAAGGCCCGCCCCACAGCCGGGCGGGGGCTTTTCGATTAAAATGCCGCCTTTACCGCCGGATTCGCTCATGAACGCCGCCCACACCGTCCCGCCGCACACACTTTCCATCGTCGTTCCGTTCTACAACGAGGAAGACAACATCGCCCCGCTGGTCAAACGTGTGCACGAGGCGTTGACCGGCTACGAGAATGCGTGGGAACTGGTGCTGGTCGACGACGGCAGCAGCGACGCGACGATCGAGCGCGCCCTGCAGTCGGCCCGCGAATATGGTCCGCACGTACGCATCGTCGAGCTGACCCGCAACTTCAAGCAGACCGCCGCCATGCAGGCCGGCATCGACGCCGCGCGCGGCGACGTCATCGTGACCATGGACGGCGACCTGCAGAACGACCCCATCGACATTCCGCGCATGGTCGCCCGCCTGCTCAACGAGGACCTCGACCTGGTCGCCGGCTGGCGTCAGAACCGCCAGGACGGCTTGTTCCTGCGCAAGATTCCCTCGAAGATCGCCAACAAGCTGATCGCCCGCATGACCGGCGTCCATCTCAAGGATTACGGCTGCAGCCTGAAAGCCTTCCGCGGCAGCGTCATCAAGAGTGTCCGCCTGTACGGCGAAATGCACCGTTTCATCCCGGCCTGGCTGGCCACCGTGACGACGCCGCGCCGCATCGCGCAGGAGCCGACGACCCATCACGCGCGCACCGCCGGCGTTTCCAAGTACGGCATTTCGCGCACTTTCCGCGTCATCCTCGACCTCATCGCGGTCTTCTATTTCATGCGCTTCCGTGCCCGCCCCGGCCATTTCTTCGGTGGCATCGGCCTTGGGTTAACGGCATTGTCGGGACTGATCATGATCTGGCTGACCTGGGTCAAGTTCGGCCTCGGCGAGAATATCGGTGGCCGGCCGTTGCTCATTGTCGGCATTGGCACCATGATCGCCGGCGTTCATTTCATCACCACCGGCGTGCTGGCCGAAATCATGGCCCGCATCTACTTTGAATCCGGCACCGTCCGCTCCTACGCCGCGCGCCCGGAACGCCCACTGGCCGCCGAAGAAGGCTGGCACAAGCCGGCGTGACGTCTGCTGCGACCACAAAAGCAACTGCTGGCCCTAGGGTCGACGCCGGAATTTACGGAAAATCCGGCGGCAAAATCCTCTTCGGCCTGACGGCTGCCCTGCTCGCCTGGCGCTTCTGGGTCATCCCGCACATGGGCGTCACCCTCTACGTCGACGAGGCGCAATACTGGACCTGGGCGCAACACCTCGACTGGGGCTACTTCTCCAAGCCGCCCGGCGTCGCGGCGTTGATCGCCGTTTCCACCGCGTTGTTCGGCGACGGCCTGCTCGGCGTCAAGGCGCTGGCCATGCTCTGCTATCCGCTCGCTGCCGCCGCCAGCTGGGCCATCGCCCGCCGCCTCTATGATGCACGCATCGCGTTCTGGTCGGCGGTCACCGTGCTGACCCTGCCGATCTTCGCCTGGCTCGGTCTCTTCGTTTCGACCGACGCCTTGCTCACCCTGTTCTGGGCCCTGGCGCTGTGGACCTATCTGCGTGCGCTCGATAGCGATGCCTGGAGCGACTGGCTGCTGCTCGGGGTCGTCTGTGGCCTCGGCCTGCTGTCGAAGTATACGATGGCTGCCTGGCTGGGCGCTGCCTTCCTGCATCTGCTGGCCTTCCACCGCCCGCGCCTGGCGTCGGCCAAACCATGGCTGGCTGCCGCACTGGCGCTGGCGATCCTGGCGCCCAACCTGTGGTGGAACATCACCCACGATTTCCCGACCCTGAAGCACACCGCCGACATCACACTGAACAAGAAGGCCGGCGGCGGAGTGAAGGCGCTCGGCGAATTCTGGGCTGCACAATGGATTGCCTTCGGCCCGATGTTCGGCAGTGTGTTCGTGCTGTTGCTGTTGCGCGCCGGCGAAAGCTGGCGCGACGAGCGGACGCGCCTCCTGCTCTGGTTCGCCCTGCCACTGTGGGCGGTCGTCTCGGCCCAGGCACTGAACAGCAATGCCAACGCCAACTGGGCGGCGCCGGCCTTCGTGCCCGCCACGATTGCCGCCGTGGCTTGGCTGCTGCAGCGCGGGAAGAAGCAGCTGCTGGTGATCGGTGTGACAGTCAATATCCTGCTGGCCGGTGTCGCCTATCACTGGCAAGACCTGCTTGTTGCGGTCGACGTACAAAATCGGGGCAAATTGAATTTCTTCGTCCGCGCCCAGGGCTGGGACGAACTGGGCCGCCAGCTCAAACCGCTGCTGCGTGCGCACCCGGATGCCGTGCTGGTCGCCGACAACCGCACCCTGCTCGCCCACATGCTCTACGAGGTGCGCGACCTCAAGCCGCTGGCCGCCAGCTGGAACCCGAGCGGCAAGGCAAGCGACCATTACAAGCTGACCACCGACCTGCGCCCTTATGTCGGCAAGGATGCCCTGCTGATCACCGTGGACTCGCTCGGCGCGGAATTTTCCGGCCGCTTCGCCGGTATCGACAAGCTCGCCACGCTGAAGGCGCCGCTCGACGCGCAAACTTCGCGCAACATGGATGTTTACCTGCTCCGTGATTTCAAGGGCTACTGAATTTCGCGTCGTGCTGCTGGCATTCGGCCTGCTGGCCGTGCTCTTCGTCGCCTTTCCGCAGATCGACCTGGCGGCCAGCAGCCTGTTCTACCGTGGCGACGGCGCTTGGGCGCTGCAGCGCACCTCGCCCTGGCTGTTTCTTCCGTATCATGGCCTGCCGCGCATCGGACAGGCGCTGATCGTCGTCCTGCCGATACTCTGGGCACTGAGTTTCGTCAGACGCTTTCCGGCGCTGAAGGCGCGCCGCGCGGTGTTCGGCTTCCTCCTCGTCGGCGGCCTGCTCGGCCCCGTATTGCTGGTCGATGCGACACTGAAGGAACACTCGGGGCGTGCCCGCCCGGTAAGAGTCGAGCAGTTCGGCGGCGCCCGCCAATTCACGCCGGCCTTCATCCCCGCCGACCAGTGCGCGGCGAACTGCTCGTTCGTCAGTGGACATGTCGCCACCGCCGCATTCATCATGGCATTCGGCTGGCTCGGCGCGCCGGTCGTGCGCCGCCGCTGGCTGCTGGCGAGTATCGGCTTCGCCGCACTGCTGGCGCTGGCGCGCATGCTGCCGGGCGGGCACTTCCTGTCCGACACCATTTTCGCCTGGTTCGCAACCTATTTCAGTCTGTGGCTGACCGAATGGATTTTCCGGCGCCTGCGATGGCTGCCATAGCGGCAGCCATTCAGTCGATCCGCGTATCCAGCCCCTGCTCGGCCAGTTCGGCGGCGCGCAATACGGCACGGGCCTTGTTCTGGGTTTCGGTCCACTCCGAATTGGGGTCGGAATCGGCAACGATGCCGGCGCCGGCCTGGACATGCAGTTGCCCGTTCTTGACCACGGCGGTGCGGATGGCGATGGCGATATCCATGTCGCCATTGAAGCCGAGATAGCCGACCGCGCCGGCGTAGATGCCGCGCTTGACCGGCTCCAGTTCGTCGATGATTTCCATCGCCCGCACCTTGGGCGCACCGGACACGGTCCCGGCCGGGAAAGTCGCCCGCAGCACATCCAGCGCATTG
>DATIUN010000224.1:0-2498 GCA_035466795.1 Azonexus sp.
ACCCGCCATCGAAGAAGGCGACCCCCGCCTGTCCGACGCGATTCAACTGCGCCTGACAACGATTAAGCGATAAGGCGCCAGCGCGGCGCTCCGCCACCCTGACCCGTCTTCAAAAAAAACCCACCGGCCGAAAGCCGGTGGGCAAACGTCGCGGGTGGAGAAGAGAGACCCTTGCGACGGTTGAGACAAGCGGTTCAGGCAGCCATTTTTTCGACGTGCGCCTGTTTTTCGTAGAGGAATTCGAGCACCGCGGCGCGTTAGTCGATATAGGCCGGATCGTGCGCCAGCGTAAGGCGATGGCGTGGGCGCGGCAGATTGACTTCGAGGATTTCGCCGATCGTCGCCGCCGGGCCGTTGGTCATCATCACGATGCGGTCGGAGAGCAGCACCGCCTCGTCGACGTCGTGCGTGACCATGACGGTGGTGGCCTGGGTAGCGTCGCAGATCTTCATCAATTCGTCCTGCAACTTGGCTCGGGTCAGCGCGTCGAGGGCCCCGAACGGCTCGTCCATCAGCAGGACCTTGGGCTGCATCGACAGGGCGCGGGCAATGCCGACGCGCTGCTTCATGCCGCCGGAGATTTCGTGCGGATATTTGCTGCTGGCGTGGTCGAGGCCGACCAGGTTGATCGCCGCCGCCGTGCGCTCCTTCAGTTTGGCCTTGCCCTCCTTGGCACCGAAGACGCGTTCGACCGCCAGATAGACGTTCTCGAAGCAGGTCAGCCAGGGTAGCAGGCTGTGGTTCTGGAAAACCACCGCGCGTTCCGGGCCGGGGCCGCCAATTTCGCGTCCGTCGCAGAGCATAACGCCGGTGGTTGGCTTGGTCAGGCCGGCGATCAGGTTGAGCAGCGTCGATTTGCCGCAGCCGGAGTGGCCGATCAGCGCGATGAACTCGCCCTGCTTGATGGTCAGGTCGATGTCGCGCAGGGCGACGAACTTGCCCTTCTTGGTGTCGAAGGTCTGGCCGACTTTTTCGATCTGTACGAATTTTTCCATGATCCGGTCTCCTTACGACGATTCTTTGGTCAGCTTCCTGGCCAGCAGGATCAGGCTCTGCTCGAGGATCAGGCCGACGATGCCGATGACGAAGATGGCGATGATGATGTGCTCGACCTTCAGGTTGTTCCACTCGTCCCACACCCAGAAGCCGATGCCGACGCCGCCGGTCAGCATTTCGGCGGCGACGATGACCAGCCAGGCGGTACCGATCGACAGGCGGATGCCAGTCAGCATGTAGGGCAGCACCGCCGGGAAGAGGATCTTGGTAACGACCTTCCACTCGGACAGCGCCAGTACGCGGGCGACGTTGAGGTAATCCTGCGGCACGCGCTGCACGCCCTGCGCGGTGTTCATGATCATCGGCCAGATGGAGCAGATGAAGATGGTGTAGGTCGCGGCCGGATCAGCCTTTTTGAAGACAAGCAGGCCGATCGGCAGCCAGGCCAGCGGCGAGACCGGGCGCAGCAGGCTGATGATCGGGTTGATCATCGCCGACAGGAAGGCCGAGCGGCCAAGAATGAAACCCAGCGGAATGCCGACCAGTGCGGCGAAGCCGAAGCCGATGCCGACGCGTTGCAGCGAGGACAGCACGTTCCAGCCAATGCCCTGGTCGTTCGGACCGTTGCGGTAGAACGGGTCGGCGAAGAGCAGTTTTGCCGCGTCCCAGGTCTGGACCGGCCCGGGAATGCTGCCACCCTTGTGGGTGGCGACATACCAGAGACCGATCAGCACCACCATGCCAAGCAAGGGCGGCAGGATGGCGCGGCCGACGGCGCCCAGTCGTTCGCCGATCGGTGTACCGGCTTCGGCCACCGGCAGGGTGGCGGGTTTTTCCATCTTCTTTTCCTTGGCCGGCTCGGCGACAACTTCCGCCACCGGCTGGCTGGTTATGCTGCTGCCCCCCAAGGGGACTTCCTGCCGGGCGCGGTCGACCGGCTTTTCAAGGGAAAAATCACCGCTCATCGTCAATGCGCTCATGATTCTCTCCTTGGCCCTCAGGCCTTGACCTTGAATCCGTCGGCATACCTGGCCGGATCCTTGCCGTCCCACACCACGCCGTCGATAAGCTTGCTGGTGCGCATCTCGCTCTTGGGGAGCGCAACGCCGGCGGCGGCGGCACCCTGCTTGTAGACGTCGATGCGATTGACCTGCTTGGCGACCGCCAGGTAATCCGGATGGCTCTTGAGCAAGCCCCAGCGCTTGTGCTGCGTCATGAACCACATGCCGTCGCTGAGGTAGGGGAAATTCACCATGCCGTCGTTGAAGAACTTCATGTGGTTCTTGTCGTCCCAGCTCTTGCCGAGGCCGTTCTGGTAGCGGCCGAGCATGCGGGCGACGATGACCTCGGTGTCGGTATTGACGAAGGATTTCTGGGCGATGGTTTCGGCCGTCTTCTGCTTGTTGGCGATCGAGGCATCGATCCAGCGACTGGCTTCAAGGACAGCGGCAACCATGGCACGTGCGGTGTTCGGGTTCTTCTGCACCCAATCGGCGGTGGTG
>DATIUN010000225.1:0-8745 GCA_035466795.1 Azonexus sp.
CGCTTTCCACGCCCTGCCCGACCTGCGCAACAAGGCCGGCGAGCCGACCGGCGCCCTTTATGGCGTGCTGAACATGCTACGCCGGCTGGAAAGCGACTACAAGGCAGACTACAAGGCCGTCGTCTTCGACGCCAAGGGCAAAACCTTCCGCGACGACTGGTACCCGGAATACAAGGCGCACCGGCCGCCAATGCCGGAGGATCTGGTCCGCCAGATCGAACCCATTCACGCCGCGATCAAGGCTGCCGGCTGGCCGCTGCTGATGGTCGACGGCGTCGAGGCCGACGACGTGATCGGCACGCTGGCCACGACTGCTGCGGTCGACGGCCTGGATACCCTGATTTCCACCGGCGACAAGGACCTCACCCAACTGGTCGGGCCGAAGGTGCGCTGGTACAACACGATGAGCAACGAGTTGCTCGACGAAGCCGGCGTCGCGGCCAAGTTCGGCGTGTCACCGGGCAGGATCGTCGATTATCTGACCCTGGTCGGCGACCCCGTCGACGGCGTCCCCGGGGTCCAGAAATGCGGCCCCAAGACCGCCGTCAAATGGCTTGAGCAATACGGCTCGCTCGACGGCATCATCGCCCACGCCGGCGAAATCGGCGGCGTCGTCGGCCAGAACCTGCGCGACCACCTCGGCTTCCTGCCGCTCGGCAGGAAGCTGGTCACGGTCGCCTGCGATCTGGCGAATTTGCCCGCGCCCGGTGCGTTGACCGCAACCGATCGCGATACCGAAACCCTGCGCGATCTCTACACCCGTTACGAATTCCGCACCTGGCTGAGAGATCTGGATGCCCCTGCCAGTGCTCCCGGAACAAGTGAAGCCGCACCGATAGCCGCGACACCGCCCGGAGCGATCCCCGTCAGCTACGAAACCGTGCTGACCTGGCAGCAATTCGATGCCTGGCTGGCCAGAATCGAAGCTGCCGAACTGACCGCGCTCGATACGGAAACGACCAGCCTCGACTCCTTTGCCGCACGCATCGTCGGCATTTCGCTCTCGGTAAAAGTCGGCGAAGCCTGCTATATCCCGCTCGCCCATACTGCTCCCGGCGCCCCCGACCAGCTGCCGCGCGACGAAGTGCTGGCGCGAATGAAACCCTGGCTTTCCGCGGTCGACCGGAAAAAAGTGCTGCAAAACGCCAAGTACGACCAGCATGTTTTCGCCAATCACGGCATCGCGCTGGCTGGTGTCGCCCACGACACCATGCTCCAGTCCTACGTGATCGAGTCCGACAAGGGCCACGATCTCGGCCAGCTGTGCACCCGTCACCTCGGACTGGCCACCATCGCCTACGAAGACCTGTGCGGCAAGGGCGCCAAGCAGATCGGCTTCGACCAGGTCGATATCGAGCGCGCCGCCATCTACGCCGCCGAGGATGCCGACGTCACGCTGCGCGTCCATCAGGCACTACACCCGCAATTTGCCGCGGAAAGCGGTCTGAGCCACATCTACCACGATCTCGAAATGCCGGTCCGCCAAGTGATCTGGCAGATGGAACGCACCGGCATCCTGATCGACGCCGCGACACTGACGCGCCAGAGCCACGAAATCGGCCAGAAGATCATGGCGCTGGAAACCCAGGCTTACGAACTCGCTGGCCAGCCCTTCAATCTGGCTTCACCCAAGCAGCTCGGCGACATCCTGTTTGGCAAACTCGGCCTGCCGGTCAAGAAGAAAACCGCCTCCGGCGGCCCGTCGACCGACGAGGAGGTGCTTTCCGAACTGGCACTCGACTACCCGCTGCCCAAGCTGCTGCTCGAACACCGCAGTCTGGCCAAGCTCAAGGGCACCTACACCGACAAGCTGCCGCGCATGATCAACCCCGACACTGGCCGCGTGCACACGAACTTCTCGCAGGCCTCGGTGGTGACCGGGCGGCTCGCTTCCAGCGATCCCAATCTGCAGAACATTCCGGTGCGCACCGAGGAAGGCCGGCGCATCCGCACCGCCTTTGTCGCCCCCGACGGCCACAGCATCGTTTCCGCCGACTACTCGCAGATCGAACTGCGCATCATGGCCCACCTCTCGGGCGACGATCGCTTGCTCGACGCCTTCGCCCACGGCGAGGACGTGCACCGCGCCACCGCCGGCGAGATCTTCGGCGTCACCCCGCTCGAAGTCGGCCCCGACCAGCGCCGCGTCGCCAAGACCATCAACTTCGGCCTGATCTACGGCATGAGCGCCTTCGGCCTCGCCCGCCAGCTCGGTCTGGAACGCAGTGCCGCGCAGACCTACATCGACCGCTATTTCGCCCGTTACCCCGGCGTCGCCCGCTACATGGAAGAAGCCCGCGAAGCGGCCCGCCAGCATGGCTACGTCGAGACCGCCTTCGGCCGCCGCCTGTGGTTCCCGGAAATTCGTTCCAGCAATGGCAATCGCCGCCAGGGCGCCGAGCGCGCCGCGATCAACGCCCCGATGCAGGGCACCGCCGCCGACCTGATCAAGATGGCCATGATCGCCGTCCAGCAATGGCTAGAAGCCACGCGATTGAAGTCACGCCTGGTGTTGCAGGTCCACGACGAGCTCGTGCTCGAAGTACCGGACGCCGAACTGATGGAAATCCGCACCCACCTGCCCCGGCTGATGGGTCACGTGGCTACACTCAAGGTGCCGCTGGTAGTAGAGGTCGGGGTCGGTCCCAACTGGGAGGCGGCCCACTGAATTTGGCTGCCATTTCACGCTCCTTCTTCAGCCAGTGGGTTTCCAAGACTGACTGCAATTGCTAATCCAGCTGATCTTGTAGATGCTAAAAAGCGAATCGCTCCCCCACCGTTTCGGCCCCGAGCTGATTCAAATGGGAAGAGTCGGAATAGATCAATTTGCCGTTCACTCGTGCTGCGCATCGCCCCGCCTGGCAAAGGGCACTTGACGGATCGAACAGCGTAATCGTCGGGTAGCGGTTGGCCAGGTCGTTCAGTTTTTCGCGGGACCATCGCTGCTGATCCCTGTACACACTCTCATCAAGGAAACACTCAGCGCGCGCCTGGCTACGCAGGCGGAAGGGCCGCTGCTGGCATTGGATGGGGTCAAAATCAAGGAAGGGTGTGGTAAAGAACACCACGATCTTCTTGCCACTGGCCGCCAGGCGCTGAAAGGTATCGTTCATCGCCTGATCCACGATATGCATGTTGTGTTCGGTTTCCGCCGACGGCTCGCCGTCAATTCCCGGATACACCAAATCCCTGAAGTCGACTAGTGCTGTAACCATGACAACCGTATCGATTTGGGGATCATTGATGGCTTGCTCGATGGCAGGGTTTACATAGCGTGGGCAACCTTGTGGCGTGTATCCCGGCGAATGCCTATCAAGGTTCGGGAAAGGCTTGCAGCCCGCCCGAAAACGCTCTATCAACTCCTTGCCGCGTATCCGATAGAAATAACTTCTGAGGGCGTCCACATACATTCCGGCATGGCTATCGCCCACGAGGATTGCCTTGCGGTCGCTTACGAAACCCTCAGGCGGCATGGTCTGGCGAGGAGAGGCAGGCTGGAGCGTAGTATCAATTCCATCGAAGCGCCCAGGCAATCCACCCTTGGCAAATACGTTGTAGCCCAAGGCGCCGACCACAAGCAAAGCAGCCCAAAGCAGCAGAGGAAAATTGCGCATCCGGCCGAGCCCGGAAGACCTCAAGGGCCGCTCTACCAAGTGGAAGGTAAGACTGGCAAGCGGAAACGAAACCAGAAAAACTGCGAGGCGTGTCTCAAAATCAAGATCGATGCCATCCACGATCCGAAGCATCGACAGTATCGGCCAATGCCACAGATAAAGCGGATAGCTGACCAGCCCGATATAGACCAGCGGGCGAACCGAAAGACCCCTGTTCAATGGCGTAGCCCCGCCGCCCATGATGACCAGCGCCGAGCCCAGCGTTGGCAGCAATGCGGATGGTCCCGGGAAGGGGGTGGCGCTCGAGAATCCCCACGCAGACCCCAGCACGAGCGTCAATCCAAGACCACTGCAAATGGATCGCCACCTGCCTGCTGTCAGGAAGCTATGCTGGCCGTTCGCCCTCAGCCGACTCTCGCCATAGGCAAGGAGAACGCCGACCAAGAGCTCCCAGCCTCGACTAAAGAGGTGAAAGTATGCCCATGCCTTGTGGTCGGCAAGGCGCCAAGTGACACCCATCAGCGAAATCACTGCAACGCCGCCGAGCAACCATGCGACTCTCCTGTGGCGACGTCCCGCCACCAAAAAAAAGAGTGGAAGGACGAGATAGAACTGCTCCTCAACTGCAAGCGACCACAAGTGCAGCAATGGCTTCAGGCTTGCCTCGGCATTGAAGTAACCGACCTCCCGCCAGAACTGCCAGTTGGAGATAAAAATCGAAGCGCCGGCAACATGCTTGCCTAGCAACTCGTACTCGTTGGGCATCAACATCCAATAGCCAGCAATCAAAACGCTGACCAAAACCACGATCAATGCTGGAAATATCCGGCGGGCACGGCGCCCGAAGTATGCCCAGGCAGAATAACGCCCAGCGGCAATTTCATCGAAACTTGACCGGCCAATCAGATAGCCCGAGATGACGAAAAAGACATCCACACCGACAAACCCGCCGGGCAAAGCAGTCGGGAAGCAATGAAACAACAGGACAGCAAGAACTGCCACTGCCCGCAAACCGTCGATATCGGGCCGGTAGTCACTGGTCCCTGCAAGGCCGTGAGCTGCAATTGGTTCCGGAAAACGCGGAGGCATCACGACGCGGCCGGAAATACCGGAAAGATCCCGTGACCGCTATTTCGGTTGAAGGGAATTCAGCTGCTTTGGGGCTAGCCAGACGCCGAACAAGATCATCGCGATCAAGGCGTGCTCGTGGTGGAGCGTCGTATTGAATACCCCGCCAACGACAGTGATCACCCAAGCGCCCAGCGCCGCCCCCCAGAGGGTCTGCTGCAATGGCGCCGCATCGCCCTGCGGGCGCTGGCGATAGAGGGCAAGCCCGATGCCGGCCAGGAATGCCAGAAGGGGCAAGAAGCCGATTAAACCCCGTTCGGCCAGCGTATTGAAATACAGGCTGTGGGCGTGAGTGGAAAAATACAGATCCTGCGGATCAAACACCTGGCCGCTTTTCTCCTGCCAGCCGGCAACCACCTCCGGATCAATCTTGGCGAAATTGCTGATGCCAACCCCAAATGTCGGGTACTCCCTTGCTGCCAGCAGGGCAACCTTGGCCACCGCAGGCCGACGGGCGGCCAGTTCCTTCGCCTCGATATTCCCCTTGGTCTTTTCCACCACGCCTGGAACCAGGGCGACGGCCCCGCCAAGCATCAAGACCACCAGCAGAACCGGTTTCCACAATGCGCGCCGCATCATTCCGGCCCGCGCAAAAAGCCACAGCAACACGAAAACTACAACGGGAATCAGCGCACCCCGTGCCCCGGAGACGAAAAGCGAGAGCCACAACATCGCGACGGCAACCCAAAGCAAGGCGCGCTGCCGCCATGCGCCAATCGCCGCACCGGCCCAGGCCAGAGCCAACGAGAAAATGATGGCCATGTAGATTGCGCTGTGGTTCACGTGCCCGACAGAATTAAGCCCGAGAAATACACGCTTCTTGGTCACCAGCAAACCCCAGTACCCATAGAGCAGCGTCAAGAGCGTCGCCACGATCGCCACCGCGAACAAGCGCCAGAGAAACTTTTCCTCGAACCGGCTGCGTCGCAAGGCAAGGAATACCAGGCCATAGATCAGCACATCGTTGGCAGCACCCAATCCCTTTTCCGGCCAGAAGGCACCGAAGGCCGCCGAGGCGTAGGCGCCACCAATCAGGGCAAGCGCCGCGAAATCCCAGCCGGACCAGGGCCCACCCCACTCCTTTGAGCGCCACCGATTGATTGCCCAGAAAGCGAGGAACAGAACTACCGCAATTTTCTTCGGTGCCTCGAGGGCGGGCAAGAAGGCGACCATGGCCAACAGCGCCCATTGCTCAGCAGAGTTCAGATTGATCCGGCGCATGATCTGCCCAAAAAATTTTGATTGGAGTCAGCCACTGACAAGCTAATCTTTCAGTCGAAGTTGACTGCGTGGCGCAAACGGCAACGAAACTCGGCCCACTACCCTCACCCACACTAGGCCTTGCTACCGTACAAGAAGGGGTTCAGGGTTGGGTCGTTGTACATCTTGAACTGGCGATAGATCTTGAAATACCTCCGCCCGGCGGCAATGTCTTCCAGCAAGTCATCGAGGCAGGCCGCGAGGTCGGCACGCTGCTCGCGTAGACGCTCCAGTTTGAGCCGGCATGCTTCCCGATGCTCTGGGCCAGCCTCCACGCGATCGGCTTGAGCGCCCATCGCGCGAATCTTCAAGCTCATTATCGAGAGCCGGTCGACCATCATGCCCGCCGTCTCGGAATGCTGGCGTGCGCTCGGCGAGCGATCGACATTGCCCAAGCCAACCAGGATTTCCTCGTCGATACGCTCTGCAGCATCATTGCGTGCCTGATTGAAACCATCGATAGCGCGCTTGTTCGCAGCAATTTCACTGTCGGGCACCGCGCGCCGCCGGGCCAGATCCTCCTCCGCCCACAGGAGGCTGTTGTATCGATGGTTGGCCAAAATCCATTCCCAGACTTTATGCTCACCGGCAGGAAGCGCAGCTTCCTGTTCCGGCCAGTCGGGTTGGGCGAGGCAATGCTGATGAAACGCAGTAACCTGAGAACTCTTTATCATCACTTCTCCCGATCATTCGAATGCAAAGCAGCGTGCGCGTCCAGCGCTTCAAGCAAACGCGCAAACACTGCATCGACACCAAGCTCGCCCATGGGCGTCGTTTCATCACACAGACCACCGAGGCGCGGATGCTCAACGAAAAAATCATACGGGTGATCTCGGGCCCCGTAGCACCGATGTGGCAGCTTGCAGTGGTAAAGCGCTACAAGAGGGATATCGAAGCAGCCCATGATGTGAGTTGGCCCGGTATCCACACCGACATAGGCATCGAGCAATGCCATGACGCCGGCAGTCCTGCGTAACGACAAACCGGCCAGATCAACCGCCGACGGACCCAGGGCGGCCTGTATTCGCGACACCTTCTCGCGATCGTCGGGTCCGCCAAAAATCACGAATGCGGCACCGGGCTTTAATGCCAGTAAGCGCTTGCAAAGGTCGATAAAATGGGCTTCCGGCCAATCTCGATAGGCTTTGGTCGGGAAACATGCAACCTGAAAGCCGATCAGCGGATGATGGCCGGCCAGAGATTTTGCAGCGATCAGGGCTTCAGCCTCCGCTCGTTCTTCAATACTCAGTGCAAACTGCAAGCGACGCCCAGCTGGCGGCAGTCCGAGCGCCCGGACCAGGCGCAAGGCCGCATCCACCGCGTGTTCGCTGTGCGGCACCGCCTCCTCGACTTCTTTGTACAGACGGGCATTGATGTCCTGACTGCTCTGGCGAAATGCAACGACTCGGCGCGCAACACGAAAAGCATATTTCAATAGCGCCTCATCATGCCCGTAGACCAGTGCCAGATCGTACTTATGGCCCGGCAGCCAACCGCGAAATACGGCACGCTGCTTGGTGATTGGCCCCACTTCGGCCAGAAAGGGCAAATTTTCAAGCACCGCGACCCGCTTCGGATGGCCGAGCACGGTCAGCCTAGCGTCCGGCCAGGCCGTTGCCAGGGCACGGAGCGCGGGAACTGCAAGCAACGTATCACCGATCCGGGTAACGTTGATCACCAGGATGGATTTCGGGGCTTGACCCATCATCACGCTTCGACTGCCTTGTGGAACAAGGCCTACATGCGATCGAGCATCAAGGCGCGTCCGTGGGTCGCGACGACATGTTCCCGCGCCGCCGTTCCAAGACTGCCACGCAGCGGCTGGTCTGCCAGGAGTTCGACGATAGCGCGCCGAATGGCATTGGCATCCTGCGCTGGAACGACCCTGGCGGTCAGACCGTCCCTGGCCAGTTCGGGAATGGCACCGACATTCGTCGTTACACATGGCAAGCCACATGACATGGCCTGCATCAGTGCCTGCGGCACCCCTTCATTGGCATATGACGGCAGCACGAACACATCCAGGGCCTGCAGCCAGGGCACGACGTCGGCATGATTGCCGACCAGGTGAACGCGGTCCGGCAAACCCAACTGGGCAATCTGGGCCGTCAATGCCTCGAGCTGCGGGCCGTCGCCGACGATCACGAGGTGCGCCGACGAAGGCAATCCCCCGGCAAAAGCCTCCACCAGGAAACGGTGCCCTTTCCAGCTGCGCAAGGTAGCCACAATCCCGACCAGCGGGGCGTCGACGGGCAAACCGAGTTGCCGGCGCCGTGCAATCTTCCCCTCGGCATCTGCAGGGCAGTAACGGGTGGCATCGACACCGGTCGGCACGGAAACGATGCGATCGGGGGCAACCGACAATGTGGTCAGCAGCTGCTCACGCAAGGCTTCGCCGGTGGTCGCGATATAGCGCGTGGCGCGGGCATAGAGCCAGCGCGTCGCCGCGTTGTTCGACAAGGGGGCGGAAATGTGCCTGGTCCGCACGATGGGCGGCGCCCCGCCAATCAGGTAGCAGGCCAGCGCGGCCAGCCATGCATCAGTCGAACTATGGGTATTTATCACATCAAATTCGTGCTGCTTCAGGAAGGCACGCAGCGCCAGCACCCCGGGCAAGCGCTTGCGGCCGATCGCCAGCGCTTCGACCGGCACCCCGAACCGTGGGGCCTCCTCGAAGATGCGTGCCTCGCGAGGACAAACCAGCCGGACATCATGCCCGCGCTCGATCAGGCCCTGTGCCTCG
>DATIUN010000226.1:0-1758 GCA_035466795.1 Azonexus sp.
CAACGACGAACTCAACTGAATCCCCTCACAGGGTCAGCGTTGGCGCAACGGGTCGAGCAGCGATGACAACCCGTTGTGGTCCAGTTCGTGCATCAGTGCCAACAGCCTGCCGATCTCGCCGGGCGGAAACCCCTCGCGGGCGAACCAGTTGAGGTAATTCCCGGGCAGGTCGGCCAATAGCGTTCCCTTGTGCTTGCCGAACGGCATGACCCGGGTCACCAGCAAAGCCAGTTCCTCGGCGCCGGGCGCCATGGCCGAAGTCACGCCGGCAGGGAAGGATAGTCGGTGTAGCCCTTCTCTTCGCCGACGTAGAGCTTTTCGTAGTCGGGCTGGTTGAGCTGCGCCCCGCGGCGGAAACGCTCGACCAGATCGGGATTGGCGAGCAGCGCGCGGCCGAAGGCAACGGCATCGGCAGCACCGCTGGCGATGGCCTGCTGTGCGCTGGCGAAATCATAGCCGTTGTTGAGCACCAGATTGCCCTTGTAGATCGCGCGCAAGCGAGCATAGTCGAAGGGCAACCACTGGTCGTGCGGCGCGCCGCCGGTTCCCTGCAGGATGTCGAGAAAGGCCAGGTCGAAACGGTTCAACTCGCCGACCACGTAGTCGAAGGTTTCCTGCGGGTTGGCATCGCTGATGTCGTTGAACGGGGTCACCGGCGACAGGCGCAAACCCACCCGCCCGTTGCCGATAGCCGCAGTTACCGCCGCAATGATGTCGAGCAGCAGGCGCGCCCGGTTTTCCTTGCTGCCGCCGTAGGCATCGCTGCGCTGGTTGGTCGACGAGCGCAGGAACTGGTCGATCAGATAGCCGTTGCCGCCATGCACCTCGACGCCGTCGAAACCGGCCGCCATGGCATTTTTCGCCGCCTGCGCGAAAGCTGCAACGACGCCCGGGATCTCACTCGTTTCCAGCGCCCGCGGTGTCACGAAATCCTGCATGCCAGTCAGCGTGACCGTCTGCCCGGCCGGGCGCAGCGCCGATGGCGCTACCGGCGCCGCACCGTTCGGCTGCAGGTCTGGATGCGAAATCCGCCCGACATGCCAGAGCTGAATGGCGATCCGGCCGCCAGCCGCGTGCACGGCATCGGTCACCTTCTTCCAGCCGGCGATCTGCTCCGCCGTATGGATCCCCGGCGTGCGCGGGTAGCCGTGGCCCTCGGGGCAGACCGGCGAAGCCTCGGTCAGGATCAGGCCGGCGGACGCGCGCTGGCGGTAATACTCGACGACCAGGTCGGTCGGCACATTGCCGGCACCGGCGCGGTTGCGCGTCAGCGACGACATGACGACGCGGTTAGGCAACTCGATGGCGCCGAGGCGCAACGGGGAGAAGAGATCGGTCATGCGGGTTCCTTTCGGGGTGGATACGGAAACTTACACCGTTTTCGCCAGTTTTCTTCCGTCGACCGCAACAAAGCAAACAGGCCGCCAGTTTGGCGGCCTGTTTTTTTTGCCCGCTTGCCGGCTTACTTGCCGGACAAGGCCATCATCAAATCGTTGCTGCGCTTGACGAAGCCGGCCGGGTCGTCGAGCTGGCCGCCTTCGGCCAGCGTGGCCTGTTCGAAGAGCAGCGCGGCCCAGTCGTCGAAACGGCTTTCCTCGTACTTCAGGCGCATCACCGCCGGATGCTGCGGATTGATTTCGAGAATCGACTTGGTCGACGGCATCGGCTGACCGGCCGCCTTCATCATCCGCGCCAGGTTGCCGGACGGGTCATGCTCGTCAGACACCAGGCAGGACGGTGAATCAGTCAGACGATAAG
>DATIUN010000227.1:0-5358 GCA_035466795.1 Azonexus sp.
GCAGTCATGAATTACCGCTTCGGTCCGTAACCGGCCACTTTGATTCCATTTGTCATGTGTCTCTTCAGGGTCGCGAAACGACCTTCTTGTCGCCGAATTCGTTGCCGGAAAGCGGTCAGTGAAGCTTCGCTTCCCGTAAGCGGCCGTTGATCACCGAGTGCTGACGACCCAAACCCGTCTGTCGAGTTTCTCTGAAGCGGTCCGACGCTCAGCTACGACATTTTCGTGTTTCGCTTCTACGAAGCTGCCTCATTCAGCTAACCAAATAGCTACGTCCGCAACATGCGGATTACTGGACGTTGTGGCAGTACCCGCCGGAAGGGCCGCTTTCTTCAGCTGCGAAGGATGCTACCCTTCTCCCTGCAACCTGAGATGTCTCTATTGGCGCTGGCGGCTTTCTGATCTAAACCTACCGTGCTGCGGCATCTGGCATCGGACGGCAGTTTGACGAGGGATGAGACTTTTCTTTATCGCTGCATCTACTTGCTTTGGATTGCCAACCTGTTCCCTTAAACATACAAGATTTTCGACATGCGCGTTGCTGGGTGAATATGCGTAACTCAGTCGTTGTAATGGTTGCCGGACTAGTGATCGCAGGCTGTTCCTCTAAGCCGTTGCTTCCATATACGGCTGACACGACGCCACTGATGCTGGTGCCTGCTGTTCAAAGCAAGACACAGGACAAGCGTGGTCGCTTCAGAGAAATATTTTGCAAGGTACTCGAGGTACGCAAAGACAGTATTCCAGACTATCGCGAGTGCGATGAGGCACTCTCCCGGGTTGCGCAAGAGCCAGAGAGCACAGGCAAAGCTGTCAACTTGGGCCCGGCGCTTCGCAAACTGAAAGTGTTATTCGTACCCGGAGTCGGCTGGGATTGCTTTTCGAAGTGGCTGGCGATGGAGAATACGATACCCGAACATCTCAGACAGTTTGGCTATGACATGGCGACCGTGGAAATCGATGGGCTTGCCAGTAGCGCCTCCAATGCTACGAAAATCAGGGATGCCATCCTGGACAGGCCTCAGGACGGTGTGCAGCCCAACCTGGTATTGCTTGGCTATTCCAAGGGGGCGGTCGATGTGCAGGTAACCTTGGCCAACTACCCGGAAATCCATCGTCGGGTTGCAGCGGTCGTCAGCTTGGCGGGCTCGATCGGTGGATCTCCACTAGCCAACGATACGAGCAATGACCAACTCAACCTGTTGCAGCTATTTCCCGGAGCAACGTGCAAGCCAATAGACGGCGGCGCACTTCAGGACTTGCGACCTGAGACGCGCAAGGCTTGGCTGTCCAGACATACCCTCCCGGCAGGGATCGCTTACTATTCATTGGTAACCTTTCCCAAGCCCAACAATATTTCCTCAATTCTGCACGGTAGCTATAACAAGCTGTTACAGGTTGATGCGCGCAATGACAGCCAAATGCTTTTCTACGACCAGTTCTTGCCGGCCAGTGCGCTGGTTGCGTATCTCAATGCCGACCACTGGGCAGCGGCTGTCCCGATTGCGCGAACCCATGCTGCACTAGGAGAGTTCCTGGTCGACCGGAATGCTTATCCACGTGAAGCCCTGTACGAGGCGCTGTTGCGCTTGATTGATGAAGATCTCGGGAAGGCTGACACCTCTTTATTGAGATAATCTGCATGCAGCCAGCTAGGATTAGCAGACGAGATTAATAGCTGGTGACTGCTTCACTCAGATTCCGTTGAGAACCCCGGTTTTTTTGAGTTCACGGCCGGCTTCCAGCCAGCGAGCTTGGCCCTCAGCTCGGGAATCATGGCCTTGGTAGCCTGGTAGCCCGCCATGATCGCCTCGTCACGCTGGGCGAGGCTGACTGGACTGTCCGGTTCGAACCCGGGCCGGATCAGGATGTCGGCCTCGGCAGTCTCGGCATCGCTGAGCAGGCAGCTTTGCAGACGGAGGGTCTTGAGCACCGTGTCGAGGGCATTGCCGCGTGGCGCCGGATGCCTGCCGCAATAGATGTCGACCGCGATGACCACGTCCGCGCCCATGGCCCTGACGAAGCGGACCGGGACGATGGTCAGCACGCCGCCGTCGACATAGGTTCGGCCATTGGATTGCACGGGAATCACCGTGCCCGGTACCGTTGCCGAGGCCTGTACCGCCTCGCCCGGGTCGCCGTCGACGACCAGCAGGGCCTTGCCGGCGCCGAGGTCGGTGACCGTGATGCCAAGCGGCACCGGCAGCTCGCGCATGGTCCGGTTGCCGGTCACGGCACGGATCCATGCCGCGTAGGCCTGTCCGTTGATGGCCCCCTCGCGGCTGAAGACAAGGTCGAGCAACTCGTAGCGGCTCGTTGACCTGGCCAGAGACTCGATTTCGCCGGCACTCATGCCGCTGGCGTAAAGCGTGGCGGCGAGCGCGCCGACCGAAGTGCCGGCGACCACGTCGGCGTGAATTCCCGCTTCCTCGAGGGCGCGCAGGACGCCGAGATGGACGAAGCCGCGTACGCCGCCACCGCCAAACGCGATGCCGATGCGCGGGCCCTGTTCGTCGTTGCCGCGGCGCGCGACGAGGGGTTTGACCTCTTCGAGCGGCAGCGCCTTGAGGCCGTCGTAGCGGTTGGCCCGGGCGCAGCCGGCGCTGTGGCCCAATACCATCGCCGCCAGCGCGATGGCAGCGGCAACCCGCAGCGAGGAACGCAAGCTCAATCCATCCCCACGCTGGCTTCGATCAGGAAGAAGCGCTCGGTATGGCGCTGGGCTTCGTTGCGCTTGGTTTTGTGCTCGTTATCGATCAGCTCGAAGTCGATCTTGGCTGCCTGCACGGCGCGGCAAGTCATGTAGGCCTTGGCTTCCGGCGAGCTCAGGTCGTCGAGGTGCTCGTTGAGCAGGAACACCAGCGCGGCCTTGCGCCGGAACAGATCGGTGCTCGCCTTGAAGTCGGTCGGCTGCTCGGCGATCAGGCCCTTGGCGCAGGCGACGAAATCCTGGCCGGCACACCATTTCGGCAGCTTCAATTCGTGCAATCGATGCGCCTTGCGGCCGAGATCCTGATCGACCTGCAACAGCGTCTGTAGCAGCTCATCCTGATAGGCCAGCGCGTGCTTGTACAGCGGCGCTTCGCAGGTCTGGCAAACCGGCTCCAGCCAGGAAACCAGCCACTCGAGCAGGGTGCCGCGAGATTCGCGCTGCAGCTTCACCAGCGCCATATCCTCCTGTTTGATCCGGGCAAACGGTACGCCGGATTTCTGGCAGGTCTGGGCATCCCAGGCGGCGAGCAGATCGGCATCGGTCGCCGTCGGCTTGACGCCCTTCGGCATCAGTTCGCCACGCACCTGGATGCGCTTTGCCGTCTCGTCGTAGGCAAAGCTGATCCGGCGATAGGCCAGCGGCCAGTCCGACAGCGAACTGACGTTCAGTTCCAGCAGCGGCTGGTCGGCCAGCGCCCGATGGGCGGCCCAGAAGCCGGTATGGGTATGCGCCGACAGGTACACCAGCGGCTGATCGAGGCGGGCCATCAGGTCGCGCAAGCGGGTCCGCGACGTCAGGCTGATCGAGCGCCAGTTGTGATGACCGGCAAAAATCACGATGTCGCCGCGCGCGACCGCCTCGTCTACCCATTTGCCCACGGCCTCGACCTGATCGTTGTGAACGTGTCCGAGATCACCGGGGCTATGGCCCGTCAAGACATCCCAGACATCAACGAGAAGGCCAGCCTGGTTCGTATCCAGGCCAATGATGATCGTGTCACGCGTGGCACCCGGCGCACGCGGCAACTTGAGTCGCTGCGCAATGTACGAATCCGCGTAGGCCTTGCCATCCAGCAGTTCCGCCTCGATCCCGGACAGGAAAGCTTCGGGGTCGGGGCTGCGCCAGCTTACCGAATGCCTGCCCGCATCGGGTGGCGCCACCAGGCCCGGCTTTTGCGGGCGGCCCTTGCTGTGCTCGCTGATATAGAGCGCGATGAACTCGCGTTTCGAGAACGCCTCGCTTTCCGACTTTTGCCTGGTATCGAGCTCCCCCGCACCGCGCCGGCAGGCATTGTTCCAGCGACTGACTTCGGGAATCACCTTGTCCGCTTTCTCCCAGTCAAGCAGGCCGTAGGCATAGATTCCGAACATCAGGCCGTCATGGTTGCCGGGCAGGATCGCCCCGACGTGCGGCGCAGCACGAAAGATCTTGGTCATGCGCTCCGCTTCGATCCGGCACGAGAGATCCATCACATCGCCGAGATGAAGGAAGGGTTCATCCGGATGACTGTGCAACGCCCATTCCATCAGGCGACGCCCGAACAGGGTCTGCTCCGGCGGGCGCTGGGCCACTTCGACATAGGCATCCACGGCGCTGTCGTTATCGTGCAGGGGAAAGCCTGTCGATAGATGCTCCTGGGTGTCGCCGAGGGCAATGATCGGCGTCGTCAGGGGCAGATAACGGCCGCCAGGTTCGGTATCCGGCGCCGGCAGGGGCGTCACGCCGGCACACCCGGCAAGCAACGCGGCTACCAGCAGTGCGACGAAAGAAGCATTCAAGGCAGGTCTCATGGCGCAGGAATTCGATCAGTAAAGATCAACCGGGAAGAACTTGAAGATGACATTCTCGATGCGCTGCAGGAAACTGCGGGCCGGCTGCCGGCTCAATTCGCCTGCCGTGCTCCGCCAGCGCAGTTCCCCATCATCGCTGCGAACGACCTGCCAACTGTTGACCCCGTCCATATCGCGCAACATGCGCTCGGCCAGCTTCTCGGCCAGCGGCGGACTGTCGACAATGACACCCATCTCGGAATTGTGGATCTCGGAGCGCGGATCGAGGTTCATCGAACCGATGAAGGCGCGCTGGCGATCGATGACCATGGCCTTGGTATGCAAGCCGACGAATTCGGCGCGTAGCGGAGCAATCTCAGCCAGTTCCCCGCGCATCTCGGCATCCGAACGCAGTTCGTAGAGTTGGGCCCCGGTCACCAGGATGGGCTCGCGCCATTTCTCGTAGTGGCTATTGACCGCCGGCACATCATGCGAGGCCAGCGAATTGGTCAGGATGCGGACCTTGACGCCGCGCTCACCCAGGTCGCGCAGGTCGGCCATGAAGTTCGCATCCGGGATGATGTAGGCGTTGGTGATCAGCAGTTCGCTGTTTGCCGAACGCATCAGGGCACGAATGGCATCCGGCATGTGGTTGGTAGTCTCGGCGTCGCGCACGGGGGAATCGGTATGCACCTCGCTGCGCCCGGCAGCCAGCAGCCCGGGCAAGCCGGCGATCTGCGCCGTCCAGTCGGTACGGTGCGCTTCGATGGCCTGCAGGCTGGGATTCGCCATCATGTTCCGGATGGCGCCGGCGCTGAGTTCGTCTTCCGGAGGAATCTCACCCTCTGTCGCCAGCTTGGGAATGGCCCGCACCCA
>DATIUN010000228.1:0-3143 GCA_035466795.1 Azonexus sp.
CCTGCGCCCGGCGCCCGGATTTCGACTGGGTCGGCGCCTCCTGCCACAGCGCCGGGGAACTCGCCCGCGCCGCCGAACTCGGCCTCGACTACGCGCTGCTCAGTCCGGTCCTGCCGACCCCGACGCACCCGGACGCGGCCCACCTCGGCTGGGACGAATTCTCGAAGCTGATCGGCGGCTGCCCGCTGCCGGTTTTCGCGCTCGGCGGCATGAAGAAGGATTTGCTGGCCACGGCACAGGGCCACGGCGCGCACGGCATCGCCCTTATGCGTGGCTGGTAGCGTCCGGGATCTCGCTGCCCGGCTCGTTGTTTTCTTCCGGTACCGGAATCCGGTAGGACTCGCTGGCCCAGCAGCCGAGGTCGATCTGCTTGCAGCGTTCGGAACAGAAAGGACGCCAGGGGTTTTCCGGCGCCCAGAGGGAGTCCCCGCCACATTGCGGGCAGCGGACCTTGCGCGCGGCCATCAGAGGTTGCAGAAGGTCAGCGCGAAGGGCACATCATGCTCGGCAACCTTGGCCCTGAGGTCACTGGCCGGCGGGTTGGTGAAGCGGATGTTGAGAAAATACTTGTTGGCGCTGACTTCAGGGATCGCCGGTTCCTCGACAGGGACCTCGACGCGCACCATCTGCGCCGCCGTGCCACCGAGATTGAGCTGAAACTGCCCCTTGAGTGCAGTGTGGTGTTTCGGCCGTCCGCTCGAGCGCAACAGGCGCAACACGATGGCTGCCGCATCGCGCAGCGGCAGCAGCGGCTTCGTCCACCCGGCAATCGCTTCGCGCCGGAAATCGGGCGTGCGGTGCAACCACCAGTGGTAGGACGGCAGGTCAAACTCGCAGACGCCACCGGGAATCGCCGCGCGGCTCTTGATGCTCATCAGCCAGTCGTTCTCGCGCAGGTACTGGCCGATCTTGCCGGCCATGCCGAGCAGCGCGGCCGACGAGGATTCGATCTCGTAGAGTGCGCCGGACAGGGCTTCTTCGGAAATATCGGGATTGTTGCGGTAGGTAAGCAGGGTCTGGCGCTGGCGCTCCAGTTCCTGGATGAGGTCCATCTTGAGGTCGGCGCGCCCAACGGTTTCGAGGATTTCGAACAGGGTGACGAGCGCCGTGTGATGCTCCTGCGGACCGTCGCTTTCGCCGAAATAAGCCGTCTTTTCGAATAAATCTTCGAGACGCAACAGCGTGCGGATGCGTTCATTGAAGGGATATTCGTAGGTAATCACGCGGCTGGCGGCTTTTAATAAGGGAAAATTGCTCTAATTCTGAGCCATTTGCAGTTAAATCTCAACAGTTTGCTTTAGCTATTTGGGACGACAGGCGCAGATACTTCCGGTGGAGATCGGCAACCTGCGTTTCGAGATGATGCAGGTCGCCGTCATTGCTCAATATGTCATCCGCCACTACCAGACGCTCAGCGCGCGACACCTGGGCCGCCATGATGGCGCGAACTTCGGCTTCGGACAGTGCGTTGCGCGCCATGACGCGGCTGATTTGCAGGCTTTCCGGGCAGTCGACCACGACAATGCGCTGGCAGCGGTCGCGATAGGCACCGGACTCGACCAGCAAGGGCACCGCCAGAATCACGTAGGGTGAAACGGCATCCCGGCAAAGCACCCCCGACAACTCGCGAATCAGCGGATGCAGGATGGCCTCCAGACGCCCGCGCACCGCCGGGTCGGCAAAGACCAGCCGGCGCATGCGGGCCCGGTCGAGCGCGCCGTCAGGCGACGCGACTTCCGGGCCGAATTCGGCCAGCAGCGCCGGCATCGCCGCCCCGCCGGCGGCGGCGAGTTCATGGGCGATGGCGTCGGTGTCAACGACAGTGATGCCTTGCGCGGCAAAGCAGTCGGCGGCGGCGCTCTTGCCGCTGCCGATCCCGCCGGTCAGGCCGACGACGAAATCACTCACTGGCGGCTCATTGGCAAACCTGCGCCGGCGATTTTTCAACGACGCCGGCCGCGAGTTCCTCGACTTCCGCCTTCTTCGCGAGCGGCCCGCGCGCCTCGACTGCGAACTGTGTTTCCTTGCCCGGGCGCCGTATCAGCTTCGCCGACTTGACCCCCTTGGCCTTGAGCCTTCCAAGATGCTCCTGTCCGCCCTTCTCGGTCGAGAAGACGCCCAGCGAAATGGCGAACTGGTAGGAACCGGCATCATGCACGACGAACAGGTCGTTGACGCCCAGTTCCTTCAGTTCGCCAACCTTCTTGTCCGCTTCCGTCTTGTTCGCCAGCGGCGGCACCATCACCCACCAGCCAGCCCCCTCCACCGGCACGGCGCGGCGCTCGACGCGGATACCGGCAAGTTTCTCGGCCAGCGTCGACGCCAGACGATCAGCTTCGTCCGCCGGCAGATGCTCCCAGACCAGGCACAACTCCTCGGGGACGACCGGCGGCGGCGCCTCGGCGACCAGCTTTTCGACCTCCGCCCTGGCCGGCGGCGCCTGGTCATGGCCGACGACGCGCACGCGTTCCGGTACCAACTGCTGGCCGACGCGCCCGGCATCGGGGTTGTCGGGCGCACCGAAATACCCGCCGGCAAAAGCCAGAAACAGCAGATTGCCCAGAACCAGCAGGAAAACGAGGGCCCTCAAACGCTCAACCGACCTTGGGCAGATGCTTCAGGGACTCGGCGATGGCTTCGGCCGGGTACTCGTAGTCCTCCAGCTTGCCGGACAGATAGCGGTCGTAGGAAGCCATGTCGAAGTGGCCATGGCCGGTCAGGTTGAACAATATGGTCTTGGCCTCACCCGTCGCCTTGCAACGCAAAGCCTCGTCGATGGCGGCGCGGATGCCATGGCAGGATTCCGGCGCCGGGATGATGCCCTCGGCACGTGCGAACTGCACGCCTGCCTCGAAGGTGGCGACTTGCGGTACCGCCAGTGCCTCGATCAGCCCTTCGTGCAGCAGTTGCGAGACGAGCGGCGAATCGCCGTGGTAGCGCAGGCCGCCGGCATGGATGCCGGGCGGCATGAAGTCGTGGCCCAGCGTGTACATGCGCATGATCGGCGTGTAGCCGGACACGTCGCCGTAATCGTAGGCGTAGGCGCCCTTGGTCAGCGTCGGGCAGGAAGTCGGCTCGACCGCGACGCAGCGCAGGTTGGCAGCGCGCTTGTCGCCGGCCGCCTTGTCGGCGAGGAAGGGGAA
>DATIUN010000229.1:0-12822 GCA_035466795.1 Azonexus sp.
AGCGCATTTCGCTCTTGGGCAGCGACACCCCCACCATCCCGGCGGCATCCTTGTAGATGTCGATGCGATTCACCTGCTTGGCGACGGCCAGATAGTCCGGCTCATCCTTGAGCAGGCCCCAGCGCCTGTGCTGGGTCATGAACCACATGCCGTCGCTGAGGTAGGGGAAATTCACCAGGCCGTCGTTGAAGAACTTCATGTGGTTCTTGTCGTCCCAGATCTTGCCGAGGCCGTTCTGGTAGCGGCCAAGCATGCGGGCGACGATGACTTCAGTGTCGGTATTGACGTAGGCCTTCTGGGCGATGGTTTCGGCCGTCTTCTGCTTGTTGGCAATCGAGGCATCGATCCACTTGCTGGCATCGAGGATGGCGGCAACCATGGCGCGCGCCGTGTTCGGATTCTTCTGCACCCATTCGGCGGTGGTCCCGAGCACCTTTTCCGGGTGATCGACCCAGATATCATGCGTGGTCACTGCAGTGAAGCCGATGCTGTCCATGATCGCGCGGTTGTTCCACGGCTCGCCGACACAGAAGCCGTCCATGTTGCCGACGCGCATGTTGGCGACCATCTGCGGGGGCGGCACGGTGATGGTCTTGACGTCCTTGAGCGGGTTGATGCCCTGCGCCGCCAGCCAGTAGTACAGCCACATGGCGTGGGTGCCGGTCGGGAAGGTCTGGGCGAAGGTGTATTCCTTTTCCTTCTTGGCAATCAGGGCAGCCAGGCTCGGACCGTCGATCGCGCCTTTGTCGCGCATCTGGTTGGAAAGCGTGATCGCCTGGCCGTTGTTGTTCAGCGTCATCAGGTTGGCCATGTCCTTCTTCGGCCCGCCGATGCCAAGTTGCACGCCGTAGATCAGGCCGTACAGCACATGGGCGGCGTCGAGTTCGCCATTGACCAGCTTGTCGCGCACCGAAGCCCACGAGGCTTCCTTGGTCGGGATGATCTTGATGCCGTACTTCTCGTCGAATTTCATGACCGAGGCCATGACGACCGACGCGCAGTCGGTCAGCGGAATGAAGCCGATGCGGACTTCCTTCTTCTCGGGGGCATCCGAACCGGCGGCCCAGGCGCCGCTGCGAACGCCGGGGGGTACCATGGTCATCAGCGATGCTCCCAGTGCGGCTGAAACGAAGTCACGACGTGAAAAAGACGGATTGGTTTGCGGCGCCAGTTTCTTGTCTTCCATTGCTTGCTCCTTGATTGCTCGAATCGAAAAACAAAACGGGCGCCACACCCATGCCGCAAGATCCCGGCAGCACAGGTGGACGCCCTTGTCCCCAAGGCCCCGTCGAATTGACGGAACCCATGCCCGGCCGCCATTGACCGTGCGTTTCACGAGGACTATCGCAATGGTCGTGCCAGGACTGGCACGAACCAACTATTAAAACATAACCATCTGATCTTTAATGGATTTTTGCGGGGATCAAGGTTCCGTCAAATAGCGAATCCATGCACTGTTGCGGTGCAACAAACAATCCCTGCTGCACTACAAAGGGGATGTCAGAGCAGGACGCGCGCCATGTCGATGACGTCGCGGGCGACCTTGGCCATGGTCTGGCCACGTTCCATCGCCAACTTGCGCATGGCGTGATAAGCCGCATCCTCGTCCAGCCCACGCGCCTTCATCAGCACGCCCTTGGCTTTGTCGACCAGCTTGCGGTCGGAAAGCTTCTGCGACATCTCGTCGAGTTCGCGGCGCAATGCCTGCGTATCCTCGAAGCGCGCCCGCGCCACCTCGACAATCGGCTTGATGCGCCTGGGATCCAGACCATCGACGATATAGGCCGAAACGCCTGCCCTGACTGCATCGCGGATGGTGGCCTGACCGTCTTCCTGGGTAAAAATGACGACTGGCCGCGGCATGTTCCGATGCATCGCGGCCAGGTTTTCCAACGTGTCGCGACTGGGGCTGTCGGTATCGATCAGGATCACGTCGGGTTTGAGCTTTTCCACCTCGGCGGTGAGGTTCTCTGAACCGGCCAGAATGGCCGCCACCTGATAACCGGCAAGCGCCAGCCCGGCGCAGATCTCTCCGGCCCGCGAGCGGGATTCGTCAATGACAAGTACGGTAAGCATGCAGCTTACCAAGCAAGCTACAGGCCAGCCCCATCGAGTGCAGCGCTCGCCATGGCCTGAACGACGATTTCGTTGGTCCCGATCGCCTCTGCCAGCGAAAATTCGACTTCCGGCCAGGTCGACCGCAACTGCGCCAGCATTTCGGGGACGTCCCGCTTCAAATGTCCGCCCGGGGCAATGAACATCGGCATGACGACTATTTTCTTCATGCCGGCGGCGACCAGCGAGGAAATACAATCCGGCAAGGTCGGCGCGATGAACTCGAGAAAGGCCAGTTCGACCGGTACGTGACTCATCCGCTGGCGGATGGCCGCCTGAACGCGGCGCATCGGCGCAGCCCATTCCGGATCACGGGCACCATGGCCAAAAAGAATCAGGGCAGTCGTCATGACCGAACTCTAGCGCAACAGGATGAGGAGCAGAACAAAATTTAGCACCAAGGAGAGTGCGGCGCAGATTTTCCACAGCATGAGCGGATTGCGCTGCACCAGCGGTTGCCGGCCGGGCGCGGCGACCGGCCGGCTGGCCCCGCGTTCGAGCGCCAGCAGAAATTCCTCGGCGGTTTCGAAGCGATCCCTGGCCTCGCGCGCCACCGCCTTGAGCAGGATGCTCTCCAGCCAGCCGGGAATTTCCGGCTGCCAGCGCGTCGGGCGGGCCGGCCAGCACCGGGGTGGCGACCATCATGCCCTTTTCGGCATGCTACAGTCCGAGGTCCTTGGCGATGCCGACACCGAGGACCGAGAATGACCCAGACTATGAAGGCGAGGTCGAAGTAGAGGAAGGCCGCCAGCAGCGCGTGCGTGTGGCCGGCCTGCAGGAATGATTTCTTGTCCATATTGGGCGCATTCACCAGGTTGACCGCAATGATGTTTGTTTTTTGCGGGTGGCGTCCCGGCAGGAACGCAGCAACGCTTGTCAGACTGAGAGGAATACCTCGCCGCCCTCCACTTTCACTTCGAACTTGCCACAGGCGCCAACATCCGGGGCGACGGCCTGGCCGTCGTCGAGGCCGATGTTCCAGCCGTGCAGTGGACAGGTCACCCGTTTGCCGTGAACCATGCCCTGCGACAGCGGCCCGCCTTTGTGCGGGCACTTGTCATGCAACGCGAACACCTCGTCATCGCCATTGCGGAAGATGGCGATGTCACCCCCTCTGGACGGCCTGACGACGCGCGATCCGAGTTGCGGGATGTCATCCAGTTTGCAGATCAGTTTCCAGTTGCTCATTTTGCATTCCTCGTTTTCGGGCTGTTTCAGGCGTCGACCGTGATCGGGATGAACTGCTTGATCGCTTGCGGCTCGCGCGACGTCGCCCACGGGTCCCTGGCATCCTTCAGTGCGGCGAGCAGGCTGGCATAGAGCGCCTTGCGGCGGTCCTCGTCCTCGACGATCCGGCCCTTGACGTAATCCATGCCGACGCGCTCCACGTAGTGGCAGGTGCGTTCCAGGTACCAGCCCTCCTCTCGGTAGAGCTGCAGGAAGGCGCCGGAATACTCCATGACGTCCTCGTCCGACGTCACCTTGCACAGGAATTGGGCGACTTCGGTCTTGATGCCGCCATTGCCGGCGACATACAGTTCGTAACCGGATTCGACCCCGATGATGCCGACGTCCTTGATGCCGGCCTCGGCGCAGTTGCGCGGACAACCGGACACCGCCAGCTTCACCTTGTGCGGCGCGTACATGTCGAACAGCATCTTTTCCAGTTTGACGCCCATGTCCATCGCCAGCTGCGTGCCGAAGCGGCAGTGTTCGGCGCCGACGCAGGTCTTCACGGTGCGGATCGACTTGCCGTAGGCATGCCCGGAGACCAGGCCAGCGGCATTGAGGTCGGCCCACATGGCCGGCAGGTCTTCCCGCTTGACGCCGAGCAGGTCGATACGCTGGCCGCCAGTGACCTTGACGGTCGGCACCTTGTATTTCTCTGCCGCATCGGCGATGGCGCGCAACTCGTCGGGCGTCGTCAGACCGCCCCACATGCGCGGCACCACCGAGTAAGTGCCGTCCTTCTGGATGTTGGCATGGGTGCGTTCATTGACGAAGCGCGACTGCGGATCGTCCTTCGCTTCGTGCGGCCAGGTCGAAATCAGGTAGTAGTTCACCGCCGGCCGGCACTTGTCGCAACCGTTCGGCGTCGTCCACCCCAGCGTCTTGAATACCGCTTCCTTGCTGATCAGATGCTGATCGCGAATGGCCTCGCGCACCGTCTGATGCGAATGCTCGGTGCAGCCGCAGACCGGCTTCTTGTCGGAAGCGGCCGGAGTATAGGCGCCACCGATGGTCGACGCCAGGATCTGCTCGACCAGGCCGGCGCAGGAACCGCACGAGGAGGCCGCCTTGGTGTGCTTCTTGACCTCGTCCAGCGTGAACAAGCCGTGTTCCTTGATGGTCCTGACGATCGTCCCCTTGCTCACGCCATTGCAGCCGCAGACCTCGGCGCTGTCGGCCATCGACGCCGCCTTGCTGTTGCCGGCGTGGCCAACGTCGCCGACCAGCGACTGGCCGAAGATCAGGTGGTCGCGAATGTCGTGGATGTCGCGGCCGTCCTTGAGCAGCTGGAAATACCACGGGCCGTCCGCCGTATCGCCGAACATGACGCCACCGACCAGCTTGTTGTCGCGGATCACCAGCTTTTTATAGACACCGCCGGCCGGATCGTTGAGGACGATTTCCTCGGTATCCTTGCCGCCGAGGAAATTGCCGGCCGAGAACAGGTCGATGCCGGTCACCTTGAGCTTGGTCGAGGTCACCGAGCCGGTGTAGCGACCGATGCCGTAGCCGGCCAGATGGTTGGCGGCAACCTTGGCCTGCTCGAAGAGCGGCGCAACCAGGCCGTAGGCGATGCCGCGATGGCTGACGCACTCGCCGACCGCATAGACCTTCGGATCGAAGGTCTGCATCGTGTCGTTGACCACGATGCCACGGTTGCAGTGGATGCCGGACGCTTCGGCCAGCGCGTAGTTGGGGCGGATACCGACGGCCATTACCACCAGATCGGCCGGAATCTGCATGCCGTCCTTGAAGCGAATGGCGGCGACGCGACCGGATTCGCCCTGGATCAGCGCCTCGGTCTGCTTTTGCATCAGGAACTTCAGGCCGCGATCTTCGAGCGACTTCTGCAGCATCTTGCCGGCCACCTCGTCGAGCTGGCGTTCGAGCAGCCATTCGGCGGCATGCACCACGGTCACATCCATGCCGCGCAGTTTGAGACCGTTGGCGGCCTCCAGGCCGAGCAGGCCGCCGCCGATGACGACCGCGTGCCTGTGCAGGCGAGCCGCCGCGATCATCTCGTCGGTATCCTTGATGTCGCGATAACCGATGACACCGGGCAGATCGTTGCCGGGAATCGGCAGAATGAACGGGTTCGAGCCGGTGGCAATCAACAGGCGATCGTAGGACTCTTCCGTGCCGTCATCGGCGATGACCTTGCGGTTGACCCGGTCGATCCTGGCAACCTGCTTGCCGGTATGGAGCTTGATCCCCTTTTCCCGGTACCAGTCCAATTCGTTGAGGACGATTTCCTGGATGGTCATTTCGCCGGCGAGTACCGGGGAAAGCAGGATGCGGTTGTAGTTCGGGTGGGGTTCGGCGCCGAAGATCGTGATGTCGTAGTGATCCGGCTTGATCTTCAACAGTTCTTCGACGGTTCGGACACCGGCCATGCCGTTGCCGATCAGGACGAGACGGGGTTTGCTCATTATTGGCTCCAACGTTGCGCGCACCCGGGGGTGCAAAACTCACTTCAGCGCTTGACGTCGTTGCCATCTAACCGCCGCCCTTGGCGGTTGATTCGCTGTACTGGCAGATACATTGCAATCACCGTGCCAGCAATGTAACCGTATGATTTTCGGCATTTTCCGGCAGTTGACCGCACCAATAACGCACCTCATTGGTGCACTGCACGCCGTTACGGTGCGGCGGTTCCGGAAACTGACACCGCCGACCTAAGCCTCAGCGGCGGAGCGCCCGCTGGTCTCGACTGCCACGACCGCCTTGGCCTGGCATAGATCCTCGGCATAGCCCGAGGCAACGAGGCAGCAGGCCAACTGATTGGCGAGTGGCTTGGGCAGCGGAATCTGCCTGTCGAGTACGCGGCGTATCCACAGGGCAGTCGTCGCGGCATCGGTCGCCGCGGGCAAATCGGGCGCGACGCGCAGACTCTCGTGTTCAGCCTCGAATAGCACTTCCGTCATGCCGTCATGGATATACTCCAGTCGCGGCCGGCAGCGCGGGTTGGCGAAAGGCTCGCCTTCGGTGGCGCGCAGCAACAGGCCACGCTGCCCGCGCTCGAGCAGCATGCCGCGCATCAGTTCGATGAACTCCGGGTGCGTTGCGGGGGCGATCAGCACTGCGTCGCCAGCGAACGGGTTGATCAGCTTGACCAGGCTGTGCGCGCTGTTACGCACCCCCAGCCGGCTGCGCAGGTTGAGCAGGCTGTATGCGCCGGGGCAGAGGGCGTTGAGGGGCAGGAAAGCCAGCCCGTTCTCCTCCAGCCTTGCCTGGGCCTGCGCCGCCGAGGCCATCGGCATGATGCCGAGTTCACGGAATATCAGCCCCGTCGTCACCCGGCCAAGCCCTTCGAGTAGGCCATGAACCAGGACCGGAACCCCGAATCGCTGGAGCAGGAGCGCCAACAGGGGCGTCAGGTTAGCCTCCTCGCGCGCGCCGCTATAGGTCGGCAGGACAACGGGGCGAACCCGGCCCGACGGCAATTCAAGCCGGTTCGTTCGCTCATCGACCGCCGCTAGAAAGCCGAGCATTTCATCCGGTGCCTCGCCCTTGACCCGCAAGGCAAGAATGATCGCGCCCAACTCGAGGTCAGGCACGCCGCCATCGAGCATTGCGGCGTAAAGCTGACGTGCATCATCGCGTTCCAGGCTGCGGGCGCCACGAGCGCCGCGGCCGATTTCCCTGATGTAATGCCCGAAAATCATCGTCGACTCTCGCCCCGCTCAGGATGTCACGGCAATTCTGGCCGGGCTTTTGGCCATCATGCGCCTGATCTCGGGCAGACAGGAACCGCAGAAGGTGCCGCATTTCAGTGCCTCCTGCAGCTGCGGCAATCCGGCGTCACCATCCAGCGCCTGGCGGATCTGAACGTCACTGACATCAGCGCATTTGCAAATGATGTTGCGCGGCACGATATTTCCCGGCGGCTTGGCGCTTGGCGCCAGGGCGAAGCGAATCATGCCGGCATCGAGTTCGTCTTCGGCCATCGCCCGCTTGAGCCAGGCCTGGGCCAGGGTTTCGCCGGCCAGGCGAACACCGAGCAAACGGCCACCCAGTGCGATCGCCTTCTTGCTGACTTTCCGCGCCACATCCGTGTAAACGATTGCTCCTTCGTCACCCGCCATGCCGAACAAACTGTCCAGCGCGGCGAGCGCCGCTGGATCGATCGCCGTGGCGGACGCCGCGCGGAAGACGACCAATGGCCGCTGGCGACCATAGAGACCGAGCGTGGCATAAGGAAAGTCCGCCAGCAGCGCGCGGGCACGCTGCATCATTTCCAGTGCTTCCGGCTGGCAGTCGCAACTGCGCACCACCGCCAGCGGGTATGGCAGATCGAGTTTCTCGATCTGTACCGCCGCATGTTTCAACTCTGGCTGCTTCGAGTAAGGGTCGGTCGCATCACAAGCCAGGGCATTGACCCCCGGCGAATTCATAAACTGGCTACCCCAGTGCATCGGCATCCAGGCGCGGCCCTTTTTCAGGCCGGCGTGCTCGGCAACCCGCACCGCCACCTCGCCACGGCCATTGCCGACCTTGACCAGATCGCCGGATTCCAGACCGCGATGCCGCATGTCGCACGGGTGCATGGCGAGTAGCGGCTCGTCTTCCAGATTGAACAGGCGCGGCACGGTCCCGGTACGGCTCATGCCATGCCAGTGATCGCGCAGACGCCCCGAGAGCAGGCTGATCGGCAGGGCGCTCGAGGTCGTATCGGCAGTCGGCTGATGGTCGATTGCGACAAAGCGCGCCTTGCCATCCGCCGTCGGGAAACGGCCGTCCTCGTACAAGCGCTGCCGGCCGGCACTGGCGCCTTCCGGATACGGCCATTGCTGCGGACCGCTGGCTTCGAGCAGGGCATAGCTGAGACCTGTGATATCGAGATCGCGGCCGCGCGTCGTTGCGCGATGCTCGTTGAAAATTGCCTCGGCATCGGCATACGGGAAAAGCTTCGCGGTTCCGTCATTGCCCAGATTCCGCCCGAGACGGCGGGCAAAATCGACGACAATTTCCCAGTCGTGGCGTGCCTCGCCCGGCGCCGCGACAGCGGGCATCACGCGGGTGATGCAGCGCTCGGAGTTGGTCACCGTGCCATATTTTTCACCCCAGCCACTGGCCGGCAGCAACAGGTCGGCGTAGTCCGCCGTATCGGTATTGCCGTAGGCCTCCTGCAACACCACGTATTCGGCCGCGGCCAGCGCTTCGCGCACTGCCGCCTGATTCGGCAGGGATTGCGCCGGATTGGTGCAGGCGATCCAGACCGCTTTGATCTCTCCTGTTTTGAGGCTTTTGAACAGGTCGACCGCAGACTTGCCCGGCTTGCTCGGCACGAAGGGCACGCCCCAGAACTGCGCCATTTCAGCCCGGTGTTCCGGATTCGCCAGATCGCGGTGGGCCGACAGCAGGTTGGATAGTCCACCCACCTCGCGCCCGCCCATCGCATTCGGCTGACCGGTCAGTGAAAACGGGCCAGCCCCCGGTTTGCCGATCTGTCCGGTGGCCAAATGCAGGTGAATGATCCCGGCATTGTTGTGCGTGCCATGCGCCGACTGGTTCAGCCCCTGGCAATAGAGCGAGAGCGAAGCCCCGCTGCGGCCGAACCAGCGTGCCGCCTGAACGATATCCTGCTCGGCGACGCCGCATAGTCCGGCCACCACCGCCGGCGGATACGCCCTGACGATCTCGGCGAGCGCCGGGAAGCCGGTGGTATGTGCATCGATGTATGACCGGTCGGCCAGCCCCTCGTCGATCAGCAAGTGCAGCATGCCGTTGAACAGGGCGATATCGCTGCCCGGATTGAGCGCCAGATGAAGATCGGCGATCTCGGCGCTTTCGGAAAAACGCGGGTCGGCGACGATGACCTTGAGTTCCGGATTCGCTGCCTTCGCATCCTCGATATAACGAAAGACAATCGGATGGGCGACGGCCGGATTGGCGCCGGCGATGAAAATCACCCTGGCCCGCAGGATGTCCTCGTAGCTGCATGGCGGCGCATCGGCCCCGAGGGTCTGCTTGTAGCCAGCCACCGCCGACGACATGCAGAGGCGCGAATTGGTGTCGACGTTATTGGTCCCGATCAAGCCTTTGGCGAGCTTGTTGAAGACATAGTAATCCTCGGTCATCAACTGGCCCGAGATGTAGAAGGCAACCGAATCCGGGCCATGGGCGCGGATCGTTTCGGCAAAGCGGCCGGCGGCTTCGTCGAGCGCCGCATCCCAGCCCAGCCGTTCGCGACTGCCACCACGCAGGTTACGCCGCTCGGGATGGAGAAGACGGCAGGTGGGCGCAATAGTCTGTGCAAGCGTCGCGCCCTTGGTGCACAGGCGCCCGCGATTCGCAGGGTGTTCCGGATCACCCCGCACGCCGGTGATCGCGCCGTCTTCGGTGTCGATGAGCACACCGCAGCCGACGCCGCAGTAACAACAGGTGGATTTGACTTGCCGATTCATGATTTTCCTTTTGGACAGCCATTGAGCAACAGCCGTGCCATGTACGGAAATCATGGGCTTGAATGCAAAAAGGGGAGGTTCCCATCGGAAATCTCCCCTTTTTGGTGCGTCGACCGCAACAGGCGTCCCTATTTGATGCGTTGCAGCCTGGGCCGCCCTCCTTCGGGGCGTGGCGGTTCCGGCTTCTCGTCGCCGGACTGCTGCACAACCTCGGGTGCCTCACCGGCTGCGCCCTCTGCCTCGCCTTCGATCTCGAAAGCCATCCCGGCGCCGTTTTCCCGGGCATAGATTGCCGTGACCTGTTCGACCGGAACCGACAACTGGCGTGCAACGCCACCAAAACGGGCTTGAAACTCGATGAAGTCGTTACCGATTTCCAGCTTGTTGCTTGCCTCCGGGCCGATGTTGAGCACGATCTGCCCGTCACGGATAAATTCGCGCGGGACACGGGTACGGGCATCGACCTGGACGGAGATATGCGGTGTGAATCCGTTATCGACGCACCATTCCCAGATGGCACGCAGCAGATAGGGCTTTGTTGACGGCAGCACCATGCTTTACTTGCGCATCGCCTTTTCGGACGGCGTCAGGGCATCGATGAAGCCCTGACGGCTGAAGATGCGTTCGGCGTACTTCATCAGCGGGGCAGCCGCCTTGCCGAGGTCGATGCCATAGTGGTCCAGACGCCACAGCAACGGCGCGATCGCCACGTCGAGCATGGAGAACTCGTCACCGAGCATAAATTTCTGCTTGTTGAAGATCGGAATGATCTCGGTCAGGCGAGCGCGAATTTCCTGACGGGCCTTGTCAGCGGTCTTCCCGTTCTTTTCGATGACTTCCATGAACGAGAAGATTTCGCGTTCCATGCCGACCAGCAACTGGCGGGCACGGGCACGCATGATCGGATCGGCCGGCATCAACTGCGGATGCGGGAAGCGCTCGTCGATGTATTCGTTGATGATGTTCGGCTCGAACAGCACGAGATCGCGCTCGACCAGCACCGGCACGCGGTTGTGCGGATTGATGACGGCCAGGTCTTCCGGCTTGTTGAACAGGTCCACATCGATGACCTGAAAGTCCATGCCCTTTTCGTAGAGGACAATGCGGCAGCGATGGCTGAAGGGGCAGGTAGTGCCCGAGTAGAGGTTCATCATTGGTGCTAACCCTCAAAATGGGATTCGGCACCGGGGCCCGGCCTGAGCCGAACCCGCGATGCCGTCAGCTAATCCGGGAAGGATCAGTGAATGTCTTTCCAGTAATTCTTCTTCAACGCGTAGGCCAGGACGAAGAGCACGAGCAGGAAGGCAAGCACGCCCCAACCGAGGGTCTTGCGGAATTCCTGGTTGGGTTCGGCCATCCAGACCATGAAGCTGACGAGATCGGAAACAGCCTTGTCGTACTCGACCGGCGTCAGCTTGCCCGGCACCGCCAGCTGCAACTTGTGCGTTTCGTGATTTAGCACTTGCACGCCCTGTAGCTCATAAAGAACGTGCGGCATGCCGACATTGTCGAAGACCACGTTATTCCAGCCGGTCGGCCGCTTCTCGTCGCGGTAGAAGGAGCGCAGATAGGTGTAGAGCCAATCCGCACCGGACCCATCAGCGGAAGCGCGGGCCCGCGAGATCACGGTCAGATCCGGCGGGGCGGCGCCGAACCAGACCTTCTGTTCGTCGCTGCGGGCAGCAACGCGCATCTGGTCGCCAATCTTGTCGGACGTGAACATCAGGTTGTCCTTGACCTGCTGTTCGGTCAAGCCAATCTCGGTCAGCTTGTTGTAACGCAGATGCGAGGCACCATGACAGTTCAGGCAGTAATTGACGAACAGCTTGGCGCCATTCTGCAACGCCGCCTTGTCGCCAACGGCGCCGGGCCAGTGATCGAGGTGCGCGCCGCCGCTCGCCAGAGCGGTCAGGGGTGCAAAAAGCAATGCCATCAGGAATTTTTTCATTTTTCGCATCCTCACTTCATCGTCACGCGTTCAGGCACCGGCTTGAACTTGTCCATGCGGGACCACCAGGGCATGCCCAGGAAGAAACCGAAGTAGAACGCCGTGCAGATCTGCGAAACCAGTTCACCCATCGGGGACGGCGGTTGCGTTCCAAGATAGCCCAGAATGAAGAAGCAGATCACGAACAGCGTCAGCATGGTCTTGTAGATCGGGCCACGATAACGGATCGACTTGACCGGACTACGATCCAGCCAGGGCAGAAAGGCGAAAATCACGACCGACGCGCCCATTGCCACCACACCCCAGAACTTCGCGTCGAGACCGAAGAAATTCCAGACCATGGCACGCAGGATGGAGTAGTAAGGCGTGAAGTACCAGACCGGCGCGATGTGCGGCGGTGTTTTCAGCGGATCGGCCGGGAAGAAGTTGTTGTACTCGATGAAGTAACCGCCACCTTCCGGCGCGAAGAACATGACCGCCGAGAACACCATCAGGAAGACGACGACGCCAACGATGTCCTTCACCGTGTAGTACGGGTGGAAGGGAATGCCATCGAGCGGAATGCCGTTCTTGTCCTTGTTGGCCTTGATCTCGATACCATCCGGGTTGTTGGACCCGGTTTCGTGCAGCGCCAGAATGTGCGCGGCGACGAGGCCGAGCAGGATCAGCGGGAAGGCGATGACGTGGAAGGAGAAGAAGCGGTTCAGCGTCGCATCGCCGATGACGAAATCGCCGCGCACCCAGATCGAAAGCGGTTCACCGATAAGGGGAATGGCCGAGGCCAGATTGACGATCACCTGGGCGCCCCAGTAGGACATCTGACCCCAGGGCAACAGATAGCCGAAGAAGGCCTCCCCCATCAGCACCAGGAAGATGCCGACACCAAACAGCCAAGTCAACTCGCGCGGTTTGCGGAAAGAGCCGTACATGATTCCGCGGAACATGTGGAGATAAACCACGATGAAGAAGGCGGAAGCGCCGGTCGAGTGCATGTAACGGATCAGCCAACCGCCCGGCACGTCGCGCATGATGTATTCGACGGAAGCGAAAGCGATCGGCACGCCGTTGGCGTTCAGCGCGGCATCTGGCTTGTAGTGCATGACCAGGAAGATGCCGGTGACG
>DATIUN010000230.1:0-1936 GCA_035466795.1 Azonexus sp.
AGCCCGAACGGCGTGATCGCCCGGACCTCATTGATCAAGTTACCGGCCGCGCAAGCCTTCGGGGTGCCATGAAAATGGCGCTCAACGTAGTTTGACGTATCATCGGAACACTCAATCCCGACGCCACATCAAACAATGAAAACCGATACTCCCCAGACGGTCTACCTCAAGGACTACACGCCGCCCGCCTTCCTGGTCGCCACTGTCGATCTCGATTTCGTCATCGAAACCGGCAGCACGACGGTTACCGCCACGCTGGCGATGCGCCGCAACCCGGCCGTCGCCGCCCAGGCGCTGGTACTCGATGGCGAGGAGCTGGAAACCCTGTCGGTTGCGGTCGACGGCCAAAAAGTGCCATTTTCCGCAACGCCGACGACGCTGACCCTGAACGACCTGCCCGACGCCTTCACGCTGCAGACCGTCGTCCGCATCAACCCCGACAAGAACACCCGCCTGTCCGGCATGTATCGCTCGAAGGACGGCTATTTCACGCAATGCGAGGCGCAGGGTTTCCGCCGCATCACGTGGTTCCTCGACCGCCCGGACGTCATGTCGACCTATACCGTCACCCTGCACGCCGACCAGGAAAAGCTGCCGGTACTGCTGGCCAACGGCAACCCGGTCGCCAGTGGCGATGAAGCCGACGGCAAGCATTGGGCGCGCTGGGCCGACCCGTTCAAGAAGCCGGCCTACCTGTTCGCCATCGTCGCCGGCAAGCTCGATGGCCTGTTCGACCGCTTCGCCACCGCCTCCGGCCGCAGCGTGCAACTCGCCATCTATGTCGAACCGGGCAAGCTCGACCAGTGCCCGCACGCGATGGCGGCGCTCAAGAAATCGATGCAATGGGACGAACAACGCTTCGGCCTTGAATGCGATCTCGACCACTACATGATCGTCGCCGTCGGCGACTTCAACATGGGCGCCATGGAGAACAAGGGCCTCAACATATTCAACACCAAGTACGTACTGGCCCGCAGCGACGTCGCCACCGATATTGATTTCGAGAATATCGACCGCGTCGTCGCCCACGAATATTTTCACAACTGGACGGGCAACCGCGTCACCTGCCGCGACTGGTTCCAGCTCTCGCTGAAGGAAGGCCTGACCGTCTTCCGCGATCAGGAATTCGGCGCCGACCTACACAACCGCCAGACCGCCCGCATCCGCGAAGTGCGCGGCCTGCGCGCCGGGCAGTTCCCGGAAGACGCCGGCCCGATGTCGCACCCGATCCGCCCCTCGTCCTTCGTCGAAATCAACAACTTCTACACCGCCACGGTCTATGAAAAGGGTGCCGAAGTCATCCGCATGATCCAGACGCTGATCGGCCGCGACGGTTTCCGCAAGGGCATGGACGAATACTTCCGCCGTCATGACGGCCAGGCCGTCACCTGCGAGGATTTCGTCGCCGCAATGAGCGCCGCTTCGGGTTTTGACTTCACGCAATTCATGCGCTGGTACAACCAGCCCGGTACGCCACATGTTGCGGTCGACGGCTATTTCGATGCCGAAACCAAGGCCTACACGCTGACCTGCACGCAGACCAACCCGCGCGCCAGCGACGAAGCACCGTACCTGATCCCGATCAGCGTCGCGCTGTTCACCGAACAAGGCGAAATCATCGCCGGTAGCGAGCGCCTGCTGCACCTCACCGCCACCACGCAATCCTTCGTCTTCAACGACATCACCGCCGAGCCGGTACCGTCGCTGCTGCGCAACTTCTCCGCCCCTGTCTATCTCGCTTTCGACTACACGCCGGAACAACTGACGCTGCTGCTGGCGCATGAAAGCGACGCGTTCAACGCCTGGGAGGCAGGACAAAGACTGGCCTCGACGCTGATCCTCGACGCCACGGCCGCCATCGCCGCCGGCCAGGCGCCGCTCTGGCCAAGCGGCTTTGTCGACGCCGCGCGCCGCCTGCTGCTGACCCAGACCGAAC
>DATIUN010000231.1:0-14136 GCA_035466795.1 Azonexus sp.
CATCGCGTCACGCGGGAAGTGGATGTCCACAACGGCGCCGATGCACTGAACGATGGAACCTTGACTCATATTCAAATCCCCAAAAAATAAAAGCTTCGCGTTTGCGTCAGACGGCGGCGGCGCCGCCCACGATTTCCGACAACTCCTTGGTAATCGCTGCCTGACGGGTCTTGTTATAGATCAGCTTCAATTCACCGATAACGGTCTTGGCGTTATCGGAAGCAGACTTCATGGCGACCATCCGGGCGGATTGCTCGGAGGCCATGTTTTCGGCCACGGCCTGATAAATCAAAGCTTCGACATAACGGACCAGCAGATCGTCGATGACGGCCTTGGAATCCGGTTCGTAAACATAGTCCCACTTGGTCTTGGCGGAGCCAACCGCCTCGCCGGAGAGCGGGAGCAACTGCTCGAACACCGGCTCCTGCTTCATCGTGTTGATGAAGCGGGTATAACCGATGTAAAGCGCATCGATCTCGCCCTTCAGGTAGGCATCGAGCTGGACCTTGACCGGCCCGATCAACTTCTCGAGGTGCGGCGTGTCGCCGACCCCGGTGACGTTGGAAACGACCTTGCCGCCCACGCGCTGCATGAAACCGAGACCCTTGTTGCCGATACAGGTTGCCTGATAACGGGTGCCCCGCGCGTCGAGTTCCTTCATGTGACCGACGACCAGACGCAGGACGTTGGTATTGAGACCGCCACAAAGACCCTTGTCGGAAGTAACGAGGATGAAACCGATGGATTGCACCGGATCCCGCTTGATCAGGAAGGGGTGCTTGTATTCGGTCAGGGCATGGGACAGATTGGCTGCAACGCGCCGGATCTTCTCGCCATAGGGACGGGCAGCCCGCATCCGGTCCTGCGCCTTGCGCATTTTTGATGCGGCCACCATTTCCATGGCCTTGGTGATCTTGCGCGTGCTTTCGACGCTCTTGATCTTGTTGCGAATTTCCTTGCCGCTAGCCATGACGTTCTCCTAGATCAGGCCCAGCTGCTCTTGAAAGCCTGGATACCGGCGGCGAGCTGCTTCTCGGATTCGCCATCCAGATCCGCGGTGGACTCCATCTTGTTCATGAGGTCTGCGCAGTTGGCCTTCAGGTAACCGATCATGGCCTTTTCGCATTCCAGAGCACGCTTCACCTCGACATCATCAAAATAACCCTTGTCGGCTGCGTACAGCGTGACGGCCATTTCGGAGATGCTCATCGGCGAGTACTGCGGCTGCTTCATCAGTTCGGTCACCAGACGACCACGCTCCAACTGCTTGCGGGTGGCTTCGTCAAGATCGGAAGCAAACTGCGCGAAGGCAGCCAGTTCGCGATACTGTGCCAGCGCCAGACGGACACCGCCGCCGAGCTTCTTGATCAGCTTGGTCTGCGCGGCACCACCGACGCGGGACACCGAGACACCGGCGTTGATCGCGGGACGGATACCGGCGTTGAAGAGGTCGGTTTCCAGGAAGATCTGGCCATCGGTAATCGAAATCACGTTGGTCGGAACGAAAGCCGAAACGTCGCCAGCCTGCGTCTCGATCACCGGCAGTGCGGTCAGCGAACCGGTCTTGCCCTTGATCTCGCCGTTGCTGAGCTTCTCGACCCAGGCTTCCGAAACGCGGGCAGCGCGCTCCAGCAGACGGGAGTGGAGATAGAACACGTCGCCCGGATAGGCTTCACGACCCGGCGGACGGCGCAACAACAGGGAAACCTGACGGTAAGCCCAGGCCTGCTTGGTCAGATCGTCATAAATGATCAGGGCATCCTGGCCGCGGTCGCGGAAGTATTCGCCCATCGTGCAGCCAGAGTAAGGTGCGATGTACTGCAGCGCAGCAGATTCGGAGGCCGAGGCGGCAACGATGACGGTGTATTCCATCGCTCCATGCTCTTCAAGCTTGCGCACGACGTTGGCGATGGTCGAAGCCTTCTGGCCGACGGCGACATAAACGCAGAAGAGGTTCTTGCCCTTCTGGTTGATGATCGCATCGACGGCGACTGCCGTCTTGCCGGTCTGGCGGTCACCAATGATCAGCTCGCGCTGACCGCGGCCGACCGGCACCATGGCGTCGACACACTTGAGGCCGGTTTGCACCGGCTGCGAAACCGACTTGCGCCAGATCACGCCCGGCGCGACCTTTTCGATCTTGTCGGTCAGCTTGGCGTTGATCGGACCCTTGCCATCGATCGGCTGACCAAGGGAATTGACCACGCGGCCGAGCAGTTCAGGGCCGACGGGAACTTCCAGAATGCGGCCGGTGGTCTTGACCACGTCGCCTTCGGAAATGTGTTCGTATTCACCAAGCACCACGGCGCCAACGGAGTCGCGCTCGAGGTTGAGCGCCATGCCGAAGGTATTGCCGGGGAATTCCAGCATTTCGCCCTGCATGACATCCTGCAGGCCATGAACGCGGCAGATACCGTCGGTGACGGAAACTACCGTGCCCTGCGTGCGCACTTCCGATGCGCCCGGCAGGTTCTGGATCTTGGTCTTGATCAGTTCAGAAATTTCGGAAGGATTCAACTGCATGAAATTCTCCTAGTTGTTCAGCGCCGTAGCCATGGCGTCGAGCTTGCCACGAACCGAAGCATCCAGCATCTGGTCGCCAACGATTACCTTGATACCGCCAATCAGCTCCGGATCGACCGAGACTGAAGCCTCGAGCCTGGACTTGAACACGGTCTCGAGTTGGGGAACAAGGGCGTTGACCTGAGAAGCGTCAATCGGGAAGGCTGAAACGATCATCGCCTGCTTGATACCTTCCTCGGCCTGCTTGTAGCTTTCATACAAGGCACCGATTTCGGGCAGGAGTACCAGGCGATCGTTCTTCGCCAGCAGCTGGATGAAGTTCGACAGCTCCGCATCTATCGCCGTACCGCAGGCAGACCGGAACAGGTCGACCAGTTGCGGGGCCGCCACGTTGGGATCGCCGATGGCTTCGCGGGCCTCGGGATTGGCGGCCACCTGACCGAGCAGCGAAACCTGCGCGGACCACTTGGCCAGATTGCCGCTTTCCTTGGCCGCCTGAAACAGGGCTTCGGCGTAAGGACGGGCGATAGTGACGGATTCGGCCATTGCTTACAGATCCTGTTTCAGGGCGACCAGCATGTCGGCATGCGCGGACGCGTTGATTTCCTTGCGCAGGATCTTCTCGGCACCGGCGACGGCCAGTTCGGCAACGCGCTCACGCAGTTGCTGCTTGGCACGTTCGACCTCCTGGTCGATTTCCGCCTTGGCGCCGGCGACCACCTTGTCGGCTTCGACCTTGGCATTGCCCTTGGCTTCTTCGACGATCTGCTGCGCACGCTTTTCGGCTTGGGCCACGAGATCCGCGGATTTCTCCTTGGCTTCGCGCAGCGCATCGGCGGAACGTCTGGCAGCGAGTTCTTGCTCGTGCTTGCCGCGTTCGGCCGCAGCCAGGCCTTCAGCGATCTGTGCTTGGCGGTCGGCCATCGCCTTTTGCAACGGCGGCCAGACAAACTTCATCGTGATCCAGATGAAGACCGCAAACCAGATTGCCTGACCAATCAGTGTAGCGTTGATGTTCACGCTAACCTCCTAGCTATTAGGGTTACAGGCGCGTGGGTGATTACTTGACCAGAGCGATGAACGGATTGGCGAAGAGCATGAACAGGGCGATACCGACACCGATCATGGTTACCGCGTCGAGCAGACCGGCAACGATGAACATCTTGACCTGCAGCGTCGGGATCATTTCCGGCTGACGGGCAGCGCCTTCCAGGAAACGGCCGCCGAGGATACCGAAGCCGATGGCGGTGCCCAGGGCACCGGCGCCGATCAGGATGGCCACAGCGATGGCGGTGTTGGAGAGAACGGTTGCGAGTTCCATGTTTACTCCTCAGTAGGGTAGGTTGTTGCGATTAAAGTTGAAAACTACGGAAAACTTCTAAATCTAAAACACTTAGTGCGATTCTGCGGCCATGGACATGTACACGATGGTCAGCATCATGAACACGAAGGCTTGCAGGGTAATGATCAGAATGTGGAACAGGGCCCAGGGCAAAGCCAGGGGAAGTTGCCAGATTCCGAGCAGGGCGATCAGGATGAAGACCATTTCGCCGGCATACATGTTGCCGAAGAGACGCAGAGAAAGCGAGATCGGCCTGGCGATTTCCTCAACAATGCGGAACAGGAGGTTTACCGGGGCAAGTTTGAGTCCGAACGGGACCGCGAACACTTCGTGCATGAAGCCGCCGAAACCCTTCACCTTGAGGCCCGTGAATATCGTGATCAAAAATACCGTGATCGACATCGCGAAGGTCAGGTTGGGGTCGGTCGTCGGCACTGCCTTGAGGTAATGAATACCCACTGCGCCGGCAAGCAGCGGCAGGAAGTCGACCGGAATCAGGTCCATGGCGTTCATGACGAACACCCAGACAAAAATCGTGATGGCGAGCGGGGTAACCAGCGCGCTCTTGCCGTGGAAGGTGTCCTTGACCTGCTGGTCGACGAGGCCAACGACCATTTCAACAAAATTCTGCAATCCGCCCGGAACACCCGAGGAAGCCCTGCTGGCGACCTTGGCCATCAGGCCGAAGACGAGCAGGCCGAGAAGCCCGGAGATCACCAGCGTGTCGAGGTGGAAGCTCCAGAACCCGTGACAGTGCCCAGCGGCATCCCTGGCGGCGTCGGAACAGACGGTCAGGTTGGTCAGGTGGTGTTGGATATAGCCTGTTGTAGTCAGGCCGCCTTCAGCGCTCATGATTTCTCCAGTCAGCTCAACGTTGCTTCAAGAGTGCCACCCAGAAGATGACGAAGGTTGATGCGTAGCCAAGAAAGAGCGGCAAAGCCGAAACTTCCTTGTACCCCCAAAACACCAGCGCAAACCCGGCAAAGGTCAGGGCAAACTTCAACCCCTCTCCGGCCGACTGCGCCCGATACAGCCTGAGCGGGTCATCCCCCGTCGTCATCCGCATGGCCCGCAGGACGTACCCCAGGTTGGCGATGATGCCGATCGATCCCCCGATCAGAGTCGAGACTGCCGCATTCCCACCAGCATACGCCCAGGCGATGATCGCCAGGAACATTACCAGTGCCGCCTGCCAGCCGAGTATCCAGCTCACATGCGGGTGCAGCATAAGCCCCAACCGAAAACTTGGCGAGTGTATCGAAGTCTTATACAAGAGTCAATTGTTGCGGCGCACAAATTGTGGATTTTCCCAATTACGCCAATGCGTGTTCGCAACTTCATCGAATTACCCGCGCAGGCGCGAAAGCAGGCCATCGAGCTGGTCGAGGCTGCCGAACTCGATGGTGACCTTGCCCGCGCCTTTTTTGTTGGAGCGAATGGCGACATTCGCGCCGAGGTCATCCGAAAGCTCTTCCTGCAAACGCAGGAGGTCGCGGTCGACGGCCTGTTCCGGCACTTTTCTGGGCGGATTCAGCAGATGCTGCACCAGTCGCTCGGCCTCGCGCACCGACAATCCCTTGTGCACGATGCGCTGGGCCAGCGCGACCTGCTGCGCGCCGGTCAGCGGCAGCAGCGCCCGGGCATGGCCCATGTCCAGTTTGCCGGTCATCAGCATTTCCTGGACGGTTGCGGTCAACTGCAACAAACGCAGCAAATTGGTCGCCGCCGGACGTGAACGGCCAACGGCGTCGGCGGCCTGCTGGTGAGTCAAGCCGAATTCGTCGATCAGCCGCTGCAATCCATGGGCTTCCTCCAGCGGATTGAGGTTCTCGCGCTGGATGTTCTCGATCAGCGCCATGGCCAGCGCCTGCTCGTCCGGAATGCTGCGGATCAGGACCGGCACTTCGCTGACGCCGGCCAGCTGGGCGGCGCGCCAGCGGCGTTCACCGGCGACGATTTCGTAACGTTCGGCGCCCGGCGTGTGGTCGATGGCGCGCGCCAGAATCGGCTGCATGACGCCCTGAACCTTGATCGAGGCCGCCAGCTCGGCCAGCGAAGTTTCGTCCATGTGGGTGCGCGGCTGGTACTTGCCGGGGCGCAGACGCTCGACCGGCAGGTTGCGCTGTTCGTCACCGTGCGGCTGGTCGCTGCCGGAAAGCAGCGCGTCGAGGCCGCGGCCGAGCCCTTTCATCTTGATCATGGGGCAACCCTTTCGAGAATTTCCCTGGCGAGCGCCGTGTAGGCTTGCGCGCCCTTCGAGTTTTTGTCAAAGGCGATGACCGGCTTGCCATAGGAGGGTGCTTCGGCCAGCCGGACATTGCGCGGCACGATGGTCTGGTAGACCTTGTTGCCGAAGTGGCTTTCGAGTTCGTTCGACACCTGCTGGGTCAGCGTGCTTTGCGCGTTGTACATGGTGCGCAGCAGACCCTCGATCTCGAGACGGGAATTCAGGTGATGGCGTACCTTGCGCAGGGTTTCGACAAGGTCCGACAAGCCTTCCAGCGCGTAGTACTCGCACTGCATCGGGATCAGCACCGAATCGGCGGCGACCAGGCCATTGACAGTCAGCATGTTGAGCGCCGGCGGGCAGTCGATCAGGATGAAGTCGTAAGTGGCATGGCCGGCCTGCAAGGCGTTTTTCAGACGAAATTCGCGCTCGCTCAGTTCGATCAGCTCGACTTCGGCGCCGGCCAGTTCGCGGTTGGCGGGCAGCACGTCGAAGCCGAATTCGGTCGAGATGCAGACCTCGGCCAGCGTCGCGGCGCCAATCAACAGCTGGTACACCGTTGGCAGCGCTTCCTTCTTGGTGATGCCGGCCCCGGTCGTCGCATTGCCCTGCGGATCGAGGTCGATCAGCAGGGCGCGCCGGCCTTCGGCGGCAAGACAGGCAGCCAGATTGACCGCCGTCGTCGTCTTGCCGACGCCGCCTTTCTGGTTGGTGATGGCGAGTACTTTCATGACCCGGCTTTCAAAATAATCAAATGTCGTTCAGCGTCCAACCCCGGCACCATCAGCGGAATGATCGCGTCCACCACGATGCCGGCCGGCAACGCGCCAATTTCGTCATCCGGCCGCACGCCTTTCATCGCCAGCCAGCGCCCACCGGGGGCGAGCAGATGCCTGGTCAGGCTGACAAAAAGAGTGAGTTCGGCAAAGGCCCGCGAAGTGATCTGGGCAAACTGCCCGACCATTTCCTCGACCCGCGCATGGTGCACCGTAACATTCTTGAGCCCAAGTTCGATGACTGCCTGTTGCAAAAATGTGGTTTTCTTCTGCACGGTGTCGACCATGCATACCGGCAGATCAGGACGGGCGATGGCCAGCGGAATGCCGGGCAGGCCGCCGCCGCTGCCGACGTCGAGCAGCGGCCCTTGGCCGACATGCGGCAGGATGGCCAGCGTATCGAGCAGATGGTGCGAGACGGCCAGTTCCGGATCGCGCAACGCAGTCAGGTTGTAGGTCTTGTTCCACTTCAGCAGCAGGTCGCGGAAGTCCAGCAATTTGCCCTGCGCACCTGCCGGCAGGTCGAGTCCAAGGGCTGCCAGGCCCGCCACAAGCGTGACTGCAGTCATGCGGCTTGCGACAGGTTGAAGCGCTTGAGGTGGATCAGCAGCAGCGAAATCGCCGCCGGCGTGATGCCCTGAATGCGCGAAGCCTGACCGATGGTTTGCGGCTTGTGCAGCGCCAGCTTCTGCTTGACCTCGTTGGACAGGCCGGCCACCGTGCCGTAGTCGAGATCGGCCGGCAGGATTGTGCTCTCGTAGGAGGTCGACCGCGCCACTTCCTCGGCCTGACGGTCGATGTAGCCCTGGTACTTGGCCGAGATTTCCAGTTGTTCGACGACCAGCGGATCGGTCTGCGCCGCGCCGGCACCGGGCAGGGTCAGCAGCGACGGGTACGAAACCTCGGGACGGCGCAGCAGCTCGAACAGGTTGTACTCGTGGTCGATGGGCTTGCCGAGGACACGGACGACATCTTCAGCCGGCGTGATCTTCGGATTGACCCAGGTCGCTTTCAGGCGCTCCTGCTCGGCAGCGACGGCGTCGCGCTTGCGGCAGAACGCGTCCCAGCGGATGTCGTCAACCAGCCCCAGCGCACGGCCCTGTTCGGTCAGGCGCAGATCGGCGTTATCCTCGCGCAGGCTGAGGCGGTACTCGGCGCGGCTGGTGAACATCCGGTAGGGGTCGGAGACGCCGCGCGTGATCAGGTCGTCGACCAGAACACCGAGGTAGGCCTCGTTGCGTTTCGGGCACCAGCCCGGCTCGGCCTTGACAAAGCGCACGGCATTGATGCCGGCGAGCAGCCCCTGCGCGGCGGCTTCTTCGTAGCCAGTCGTGCCGTTGATCTGGCCGGCGAAGAACAGGCCGTGGATGGCCTTGGTTTCCAGCGTGTCCTTGAGGCCGCGCGGGTCGTAGAAGTCGTATTCGATGGCGTAACCGGGACGCAGGATATGGCAGTTCTCCAGGCCGCGGATCGAGCGCACCAGCGCCAGCTGGATGTCGAAGGGCAGGCTGGTCGACACGCCGTTCGGGTAGATCTCGTGCGTCGTCAGGCCTTCCGGTTCAAGGAAGAGATTGTGGCTGTTCTTGTCGGCGAAGCGGTGGATCTTGTCCTCGATCGACGGGCAGTAGCGCGGGCCGACCCCTTCGATGACGCCGGTGTACATCGGCGAACGGTCGAGCCCGCTACGGATGATGTCGTGCGTCTTCTCGTTGGTTTCGGTGATCCAGCACGGCAACTGGTGCGGGTGCTGCGCGGCGTTGCCGATGAACGAGAACACCGGCAGCGGGTCGTCCGAATGCTGCTCTTCCATCACCGAGAAATCGATGGTCTTGCCGTCAAGGCGCGGCGGCGTGCCGGTCTTCAGGCGGCCTTGCGGCAGGTTCAGTTCCTTGAGGCGCGCCGCCAGCGACACCGACGGCGGATCGCCCATGCGTCCACCGGTGTAGTTTTCCAGCCCGACGTGAATCTTGCCGTTGAGGAAGGTGCCTGCGGTCAACACCACGGAAGAGGCCAAAAAGCGGATGCCGAGCTGCGTCACGGCACCGGCGACGCGCTCGCCTTCAATGATCAGATCGTCGCAGGCTTCAGCAAAGATGGTCAGATTGGCCTGATTTTCCAGTCGACCGCGGATCGCCTGCTTGTAAAGCACGCGATCGGCCTGGGCGCGGGTGGCGCGTACCGCCGGGCCTTTCGAGGCATTCAGGATACGGAACTGGATGCCGGCTTCGTCGGTGGCCGCCGCCATCGCACCACCCAGCGCATCGACCTCGCGTACCAAATGGCCCTTGCCGATGCCGCCGATCGACGGATTGCAGCTCATCGCCCCGAGCGTGTCGAGGTTGTGCGTCAGCAGCAGCGTGTTCGCACCCGCCCGCGCCGCGGCAAGCGCAGCTTCGGTGCCGGCGTGGCCGCCGCCGACGACGATCACATCGAAACGGGTGGGATAGAGCATGAAATTGGCGATGTTGCGGCGCAGTAGGGGACCGCGGATTTTACGTCAGGTCGCTGAAAAATCACAGGTTTTCCCCGCTCGCGGCGCGCTGCCTCAGGAACGGCGGGGCCCGCCAGTAACATCCTGACACGATTTTTTGTGGCGGAAATTCATCCGATCAGGCTCTAATGCGTTAATCGGGTACGCGGCAAACCATTGCCGGTGGCCGCCATTGATGGAGTCGATGATGTTTTCGCTGTTTAGACATTTTTTCGGGCTGATCGTCCTGATCGGCTTTCTGACGCCGGTACTGGCTGAAGGCGACCCGCCGGCCCGGGTCGGTCGCCTGTCGCTGGCCGAAGGTGACGTAACATTCCGCGCCGACCGTCAGGATCCCGGCAATCCGGCCGTGGTCAACTGGCCGGTCAGCAGCGGCGCCATTCTCGACACCGGTGGCGGCAGCCGCGCCGAGGTCTGGATCGGTTCGACCGCCTATCGGCTGGCCGGTAACAGCCGTGCTGAATTCGTCACCGTCGACGACCGCCGCGTGAACCTTCAATTGGCGAGCGGCACGCTGGCCATCACCCTGCGCGACCGCAACCAGGCCGACGATCTCGAGATCGAAACACCCGAGGGGCGGGTCCGCTTCGCCGGCACCGGCCGCTACCGGATCGAGGCCCGGTCCGACCGGACGACCGTCGCTGCCCAGTCAGGCAGCGCCGAGGTGTCTGCCAGCGGCCGGTCGCTTGCCGTGCGCGCCGGGGAAATGGCCACCATTGGCGGCCGCGGCTCGGTCAGCATCGAATCCGCCCCCTACGGCGATGATTTCGATACCTGGGTTTCGGCTCGTGACCACGAGGAGAAATCGGCGCTCACCCGGCGCAACGTTTCGCCCTACATGACCGGCTACCAGGATCTTGATGCCTACGGCGACTGGGATTCCGCTGACGACTACGGCACGGTTTGGTATCCGCGCGTCGTGGCCGCCGGCTGGGCGCCCTACCGCGACGGGCGCTGGGCCTGGGTCGAGCCGTGGGGGTGGACCTGGATCGACGCCGCCCCCTGGGGTTTCGCGCCCTTCCATTACGGACGCTGGGTCCAGGTTGGCGGGCGTTGGGGCTGGACACCGGGGGCCTACACCGCCCGCCCGGTTTACGCGCCGGCGCTCGTCGGCTGGTACGGCAATCCGGGCTGGAATGCCAGTTTCCGCTATGGCTCGGCCCCGGCGGTCGGCTGGTTTCCGCTGGCGCCGCGCGAGGTCTATGTGCCGGCTTATCGCACCAGCCCGACCTACCTGCGCCAGATGAACGTCACGCATGTTCACGATGCCCGGGAAATCGAGCGCGCCGCGCGACCCGATTATCAGCCGCATTACCGGCACAGCGGCCAGCCGCACGCCGTCACGGTGGTACCGGCGAACACGCTGCGCGAGGGCAAGCCGGTTGCCGGCGCAACCATCCGGCAGCACGACATGCGCGAACTCGGCAAGGCGCCGCTGGCCAGCCGGGCGCCGGGTCGCGATTGGCTGCCACCAGCCGGCGCTGCCGCGCGCCCCCTGCCGCATGGCGAATCCGGCGCCCAACCGGGGCGCCAGGCAATGCCGCCGCCCGCCGTTCAGCAGCAGACACCGAACGACATGTCACGCCGGCCGCCGGAATCTCCGCGCGGCATTTCACCGCAAGCCAACCGGCCCCCTGATAGCCGCGCAAATGCCGTTGCAAGCAGGCCGCAGCCGATTCCTGGCCCGAATGCTGGCAGCCGCGCGGGGCAGCCTTCTTCCCCGGAACAACGGCCGGCACCGATCGCCGCGCCAGTTGCCCCGGCCATGCCGGCAGCCCCGCGCATGGAACGCGAACAGCGGCAACCTGTGGCCCCGCCCGGAATACCGCGCGAGGAGCGCCGCTTCCAGCCACCCCCGATGCGCGAATTTCAGCAACCCACGCCGCAACCCCGGCCCGAGGTGCATCGCGAAGCGCCACGCGAACGGCCGGCACCCGCGATGCGTGAAGCGCCGCGCCAGATGACGGCGCCGGCGCCGGTTAGCCAGCCGGGTGGGATGCCGCGTAGCGAACCGCGCCAGGCGCCAGGTGGCGATGGCCATCGCGGCGGCCCTCAGGGACGCAATGATCGCCCGGACGGACGCGGTCAGCATTAGACGATTTCCCGGCCTGCAGCGGTAGCGGTAGGTCAGTGTTTGTGGCCGAGGCCGAGGTAGCTCTCGATGACGCGCGGATCGGCGGCCAGTTCGTCGCTCGGGCCGGCCAGCGAGACCTCGCCGGTTTCCAGCACGTAGCCGTAGTCGGCGATCTGCAGCGCGGCGCGGGCATTCTGTTCGACGAGCAGGATGGCGACGCCGGTCTGTTTCAGTTCGGCGATGATGCGGAAGATTTCCCGGATGATCAGCGGCGCCAGCCCGAGACTCGGTTCGTCGAGCATCAGCAGTTTCGGCCTGGCCATCAGCGCGCGGCCCATGGCCAGCATCTGGCGTTCGCCGCCGGACAGCGTGCCAGCGATCTGGGCACGGCGCTCCTCGAGACGCGGGAATAGTTCGAAGACCTCGTCCATCGTTTCCATCTGGTCGCGGTGGCCGGTCCGGTAGCGGTCGAAAGCGCCGAGCAGCAGGTTGTCCTCGACGCTCATTTCGGCGAACAGTTCGCGCTTTTCGGGGACCAGCGTCATGCCGTGACGCACCAGGTACTCGACTTCCCGCTCGTGACCCTGCGCATGGCCCATGTAAACGATGTCGCCGGCTGCCGGCAGCAGACCCATCAGCGCCGCCAGCAGTGTCGTCTTGCCGGCGCCGTTGGGGCCGATCACCGTAACGATCTCGCCACGGCGAATGGTCAGGCTGATATCGTGCAAAGCCTCGACCTTGCCGTAGGAAACCGACAGGCGATTCACTTCGAGTATGGTTTCGTGCTCGTGCAGGTGAGGATGCTTGATGACCATCAATCGACCCCCCCGAGGTAGGCTTCGAGCACCTTCGGGTCGCGCTGAACATCTTCCGGCCGGCCCTCGGCGATCTTCTCGCCGAACTCCATGACCACGACGCGGTCGGCAAGACCCATGACGAAATCCATGTCGTGCTCGACGAGCAGGATGCCCATGCCTTCGGCGCGCAGCTTGCGCAGCAATTCGGCCAGCGCCTGTTTTTCCTTGTAGCGCAGGCCGGCGGCCGGCTCGTCAAGGAGCAGCAGGCAGGGGTCGGAGGCCAGCGCCCGTGCAATTTCGACGATGCGCTGCTGGCCGAGCGAGAGGCTGCCGGCCGGGTCGAACATGCGCTCGCCTAGGCCGACGCGCTCGATCTGGCGAACCGCCTCGGCGATCAGTTGATGCTCCTCGCCGCGATCCAGGCGGAGCGCCGCCGAAATGAAACCCTTGCGGCCACGCAGGTGAGCGCCGATGGCGACGTTCTCCAGCACCGACATCTGGCCGAGCAGCCGGACATGCTGGAAAGTACGGCTCATGCCACGGCGGGCGATCTCGCGCGCGGCAAGCTCCTCCGTCGACTCGCCAAGGAAGGCGATCTTGCCCTCGGTTGCCGGGTTGGCCGCGGAAATACAGTTGAACATCGTGCTCTTGCCGGCGCCGTTCGGACCGATCAGCGCCATGACCTCGCCGGCCTTCACCGTCAGCGCCATGTTGTTGTTGGCGACCAGGCCGCCGAAACGCTTGGTTACCTCGCTCGCATCGAGAAGCAGGACGCCGGGTGCGGTCGACCCGCGTTTGGGAAGCATTTCCGCCGGCACAATTTCACGGCGCAGGGTACGGACCGGCAGCAGGCGCAGAATCAGCGGCCACAGTCCGGCGCGCGCCTTCTGCAGGATCAGTACCATGGCGATACCGAATACGATGATCTCGAAATTACCGCTTTGACCCAGAATCTGCGGCAGCCAGTCCTGCAGCCACTGCTTGAGGATGGTGATCAGGCCAGCCCCGAGAACGGCGCCCCAGACATGGCCGATGCCGCCGACGACGGCCATGAACAGGTACTCGATGCCCTGCGTCAGCGCGAACGGCGTCGGGTTTACGAAACGCTGCAGATGGGCGTAGAGCCAGCCGGAAACACTCGCCAGCAGCGCCGCGAGCAGAAAAATCTTGATCTTGGTGCGATGGGTATCGATCCCCATTGCCTCGGCCATCACGGTACCACCCGGAAGCGCCCGAATCGCCCGGCCTTCGCGCGAATCGAGCAAATTCCTGATGGCAACGATGGCGAGCAGCACGACCATCCAGATCAGGTAGTAGAACTCGCGACCCGACTTGAGATCCCAGCCGAACAGCGATACCGGCGGGATCCCGGTAATGCCGGTATGGCCGCCAAGAAATCCGAGGTTGCCGAACAGGAAGTAGAGGCTGATGCCCCAGGCGATGGTGCCCAGCGGCAGGTAATGGCCGCCCATGCGCAGGGTGATGAAGCCGAGGAAGTAAGCGACCGCGCCGGTGATGGCGAGTCCGATGAACAACGTGACCCACGGCGAAAAGCCGTGCGTAGTGGTCAGCCATGCCGTCGTATAGGCGCCGAGACCGACGAAAGCCGCCTGCCCGAAGGAGGTGAGGCCGCCGACGCCGGTCAGCAACACCAGTCCGAGCGCGACGATGGCATAGAGTCCGATGTAGTTGAGCAGGGTGACCGAGAATTCGGGCAGTACTTGGGGAGCAAGCAGCAACAGGCCAGCGAAGACGGCAAACGGCAGATAGCGGCGCCAGCGGCTGGCAATCTGCGCGTGCCCGGGGTCGGCGCTGACAATGTCCGTGTGCTCATCATCGTCCTCGGCGTGGTGCGCGGTCAGCGAGCGCCACAGCAGCACCGGGATGATCAGCGTAAACACGATCA